>JAMOVZ010000186.1 GCA_027061865.1 Desulfobacterales bacterium | reverse complement strand
ATCTTCAGGAGCCTTAAAAGATGTATCTAGCATCTCCACCAGGTATGCAAGACCCCCTCCAAGCCCCAAAGCCAATACGAAAGTCATAAGCAAGATCTTCTTCATATCAGGCTCAACAGGCCTGGCAGGCACCTTGGCTGGATCAATCACCCTGAACTGTTCACCTTTCTGCTTTTTCTCTAGGCTTACTGCCAACTCCGCCTCAAGTTTCCGGCTGAGAAGGGAATTATAAAGCTCCCTCAGATTTTCGTAATCCCTGTTAAGGGTCAGCAATTCCTGCTCCCTCTTGGGTGTGTCCTCAATCCGTTTTTCATAAATCTTGATTTCTGCCTCTGTTTCCTTAATGGCTTCTCTGATTCGAGCTATCTCAAGATTAACCTCTTCGAGTTGACGACGCAGCGCATGCAAAACATTTGTTTCAGCGCTGGTCGGCGAACTAGCCTCCCGAGAGGCACTTCCCTCTGCTTGCTCCCGGGAGGCCTCAAGCCTCGCAATAGTTTCACGGAGACGGATTACGTCAGGGTGTCTATCAGTGTATCTACTTTCAAGCAGGGCCAACTCTGCCTTTAAAGACTCAAGGCTTCGCGGTTCGCCTTCACCTGGCGTCCCGGCGGCCGCTGCCACAGAGGGGGGAGCCTTCTCAGCGTCTGCAATTTGCTGTTGAATCAATATCCTTCGATTTTCAGCGTCACGCAGGTTTTCATGGTATTGGTCCAACTGGGTTTGAAGTCTCTCTAAGATACTCAAATTGGTCTCCAATTGCTCTGGAAGCCCCCCCATATATTTGATCCTGTACTCTTTCAACTCTTCTTCCTTAGCCATTAGCTTCCTCTTCACTGATTCAAGCTCATCGGCTAGAAAGGAGGATGTGCCAAGTGCCTGGGCTTCGCGCATCCTCAAATTTTCAGCTATAAAATTAGATGCAAGAGCATTGGTGACCTCTGCAGCCTTTTTTGGATCTTTGTGCCTGAATGAAATGGTAAAGGCGTTTGTTTCACCTTGGCGCGCCCTTCTTTGGCTGAGTTCTATCTTTATATTTTTTCTAAGAAGCTCTACTTTATCATCTAAGAGCATCCCTTCCTTGTCATTATAAAGGCCAAGTTGCTGGATTATTCTTTCCAAATTGGTCCTGCTTGTAACCTGCTGAGTGATGGTTCTGAGCCTTTCCTCGATTCCAACTGATACAATGGCCCTCACATAGTCTTCTGGAACTTTCTGGGGCTGGACCAAGATCAATGTCCTTGCCTCATATATGCGTGGGGTTATCAAGGCATAGGTTAGCCCTCCTAAGATCACCAAAAGAAACGGTATAATAATCCACCATTTTCTCCTGTGGGCCATATCTATATATTTTGTTATATCCAATTCATTCATTTCTGAACCCCAATGTTATTTCAAAAGAAATTTATGAATAACTAAAGTCTAAAAGCTCTGGTCACCGTTAAAATCAACATGATCCTGTTAGCAGTATAGTCATCAGCATCTACATCGTCATCCCTGTTTATATATTCATATTCAATACCTGCGGAGAACCATCGCAAAAAAGTGAATCTTAAGCCACCATTCGCACTTGTGGTCGTCCATTCCCTGTTAGTGGGGTCTTTGTCCTGTCTGTAGCTCCCGCCCACAAACAAGCCAAGTGGTTCCAAGAGCTGATAATCAAATCTGGCCCTTGTACTCCAATAACGGGTAAATCCACGGCGCTCTGCCTCCAGGTACGCCTCATTCCAGCCCCCCTCTCCTCCAAGGGATATGGTCCCTCTCCTGAAGCGTTTGGTCAGATTTGCACCGTAGCTAAAGCCGTCTTCATCATCAGAGATTTCGTTGGCTTGGTTAAAGTAGCCAACCCTGAGGGTTATATCAAAAGTGGGTGAAAGGCTCTGCTCCCATCCCATGAAGCCTTCATGTACTTTATAGTCCTCTGTGGTTCCGTCGAAGTCCCGATCATTGTATTCGTATCCAACATACCCCATAGCATGGCGGGTGAAGCGGTGCATGTACCTTATGGTGGCACCATTTCCATTATAGTCATCTCCTGCTATTCCCCTCTCACGCCAGAAATCAGCTTTTGTGTATCGGTATGTGAGTTCAAAACCGCTGCTGTGAGTCAGCCACAGGGTTAAGGTCCCAAAAGGGTTAATAATGCGGCCATCATCCACACCATAGTCGTCGTTCTCCAGATTTGATTGCTCGTAACCCAGGGCGAAGCTGTTTTCTCTGCCGAACTGATAACTAAGAGCGGCTCTTCCTGTATTTCTCCAATACTTGTTTCTAGTTTGGCGTACCCCAATAATACCCTCAGTCTCCTCCAAGGGCTCCTCGGACTGGATAAACGTGTCAGACAACTCAAGGCGAAGATGCCTGCCCAGTTGTTGGTCAAATGCAAGGTTTCCTAAGTGACGCGTGGTGTTATTTTGATCCTCGTCATCATAACGGACAAAGGTAGGGGCATAGGTAAGTTCAAGATTGCTATGCCTGCCAGCCAAACCCAGGCTTATTGAAGGCGATACAGTGGTGATATAGTCTGATGTCTCATGATCAGGGGCCAGATAAATATTATCATCATAGAGCTCATTCACTGCCATGCCAGGGGTTATATTGAATACATACTTACCCCAGCCAACATCTGAAAAAGTAATGATAGTAAGCAAAAAAACTACCATGCCGGCAGAAAATAGAGGCCTTT
>JAMOVZ010000185.1 GCA_027061865.1 Desulfobacterales bacterium | reverse complement strand
CTCCCTTGCAAGGCAATTGGGGCTCACGGTAAGGCGCGTAGTCATAGACCCCGGTCACGGGGGCAAAGATCCTGGCTGCTATTACACAGGCAGGCTCAAGGAAAAGAATATAGTCCTGGGGCTTGCTAAAATACTGGCAAGGAAACTAAGCAAACTGGGCTACGAGGTTTACCTTACAAGGAGCAGCGACAGATTCCTTTCACTGGAAAGAAGGACAGCGATTGCTAACATGAAGAAGGCTGATCTTTTTATCTCTCTCCATGTGAATGCCCACAGGAGCAGGAAGGTGCGGGGTCTTGAGACCTATTTCCTCAACATGGCAACCGATGAAAGGGCCATGCTCGTGGCTGCCCGGGAAAATGCCGTCTCCCAGAAGAACATAAGCGACCTTCAAGCCATATTGAATGACCTTATGCTCAACACCAAGATACATGAATCCAGCCGCCTGGCCCACGCCATTCAGAGGGGAATGGTCTCAAAGCTCAAAAGGAGATATAAATATGTGAGGAGCCTGGGAGTAAAACAAGCCCCTTTCTACGTGCTCATAGGCGCCCAGATGCCTGCAGTCCTGATCGAGACAGGTTTTATCACAAATCCAACAGAGAGAAAGAGATTGACCAGTCCAAGATACCAAGCCCTCCTAGCCGAGGGGATTTGTGCGGGGATCAAGAAGTATGTTGAAAGCATAAATATGGTCTACAAGGGAGGATAGGAATTCTCAGGCCTTTGCCGATCCTGCCGCTTCCACTTTTACCCCTTCAGTATGAGAGAGCCTCATCTTGAGATAGGCATCGATAAAAGGATCTATGTCACCGTTCATGACCCTTTCTAGATCCCCTATTTCAACATTGGTCCTGTGGTCCTTTACTAATCTATAGGGGTTGAATACATACGACCTGATCTGACTTCCCCAGGCTATCTCTTTTTGGGACTCGTGTATTTCCTGCTTTTTTTCTTCTTGCTTCTTCTTTTCTAACTCGTAGAGCTTGGCCCTTAGAACCTTCATGGCCATCTCTTTGTTGCGGTGCTGAGACTTTTCATTCTGGCATTGAACCACTATTCCGGTGGGAAGATGAGTGATCCTGACCGCGGAACTGGTCTTATTTACGTGTTGGCCGCCTGGCCCACTGGCCCTGTAGGTGTCAATCCTGAGGTCTTTTTCATTGATTTCTATCTTGATGTCCGTGTCCACTTCTGGATACACGGACACTGATGCAAAGGAGGTATGCCTCCTCCCTGTAGCATCAAAGGGCGAGATCCTGACCATCCTGTGGATTCCATGCTCAGATTTGAGGAGCCCATAGGCATAGGGCCCCTTCACGGTGAAAGTGACATTCTTGATCCCTGCCTCCTCCCCTGCAAGGAAGTCAATAACAGAGACCTCCATGCCTTTGTCTTGGGCCCACTTCGCATACATGCGAAACAGCATCTCTGCCCAGTCTTGGGCCTCTGTGCCCCCGGCTCCTGCATTGATGGCAACGATAGCATTCCGTCTGTCATCAGGCTCGCCGAGAAAGGCTTGAAGTTCCAGACGGCTGACTTCTTTTTCAAGGCGGCCGACCTCTTTTTCCACCTCCTTGAGTATTGAGAGGTCGTCTTCTTCCGAGGCCATTTCGGCCAATATTTTGGCCTCTTCTACTTCAGTATAGACCTTGTTCCAGGAATCGATCTGCTCTTTGAGTGATGCCCGCCTTTGGCCCATGCGGGTAATCTCATCCTTGTCCTTCTGCCAGAAGCTGGCATCAGACATGGCCTTTTCAATTTTTTCTAACTCCTCTCCAAGCCCGTCCAAGTCAAAGATGCCCCCGCAAGGTTTGAAGTCGGTTCAACAGGCCTTGGGTATTTGCCAGTATCTCTTCGTAGAGCACTTCTCAGTACCTCCTCAAATTTAATCCCCTCTGTTTTGACGAACGCGCACTCTTCATTCCAGTTCACTAAATTTAACAGAAACCGGTTGTTTTCACAACAACTATGTTTATTTCTTGAGGAAATTGGCAACCACCGCAGCGCCCGAAAGGCTAAGGCATAGTAGGGCAAAGAGGTCACCGTGGAGGGTGTAAGGGGTGGATGGATTCGTGGACAAGGCCAGGTCGTGTGTGATTATTTCTTTGGTAAAGACACCGCTTTTCTCAACAATACGGCCGGTTGAGGAGACAATGGCACTGATCCCGGTGTTTGCCGCCCTTATAAGAGGGACCCTGTTTTCCACGGCCCGAAACACCGTCATGGCAAGGTGCTGATATGGGGCACTGCTTTTGCCAAACCAAGCATCATTTGTAATGTTTACAAGGCAGTTGGCGCCTTTAGCAACCTGTTCCCTTGAGATCTCTGGGAATATGGCCTCAAAACAGATTAATACACCAAACTTGTTTTGGCCTGCCTTCAATGGGCGCACCTCGTCTCCCGGCATAAAATCACCGGCTCCGTGGACTAGCTTTTGGACAAAAAAGAGCATCTTTTTCAATGGGACGTATTCACCAAAGGGAACCAGGTGGACCTTATCATACCATTGGAGGGTTTCACGGCCCGGGCTCATGAGGTAGGCCCGATTAAAATACCTCCGGCCTTCAAGAGAGTATTCGTAAGCAGGGGCTCCAAAGATGATGGGGGCCTTTAATTGATCGCACAGGATTCGGATTCGTTTGGAAAGCTTGCCACCTTCTTGGAAAAAGAAGGGAAGGGCAGTC
>JAMOVZ010000184.1 GCA_027061865.1 Desulfobacterales bacterium | reverse complement strand
AAAGAGGGATGCACCCAGAAGAGGCGAGATACCAGTAAAAAAGGCAAGCCCCACACCCCCGTAGGCAGCGTGTGCCACACCCCCTGATATCATAGATATACGGTTCACTACCACAAGGGTGCCTATCACTCCACAAGCAATACTTATGAGCAGGCCCGCCATTAGGGCACTCCTCATGAACTCGAACTGAAGGGCCTCCCACATGATCACTCCTCCCCATGGGGCTCAAATACCCTGTGTGGCATTCCATGGGCTATCAGGTCCACTGGGCACTGGTAAGTCATCTCTATCATCTCAGGGGTGATCTCAGGCCCAGTATGGAAGATAAAATACCTGTTCACACAGGCAACTGATTTTACATACCTGGATATGACCCCTATGTCATGTGTGACCACCACAATGGTCATATGGGTATTCAGCTCTTTGAGAAGGTCATAGAGATGAATCTCAAAATCAGGATCCAGGCCTGAGAAGGGCTCGTCCAAGAGTAGCAGGGAAGGTTCTGCTGCAAGGGCCCGGGCAATAAACACCCTCTGGCGTTGGCCGCCCGATAGGTGCTGGATGAGGTGGTCGCGGTACTCCCACATTCCCACCATTTCTAAAACTTCCTTGGTCTTTTCCTTGTCCTTATCGGAATAAGGCCTTCCGAGGCGTGATTTGGAAATCCGCCCCATCATGGCGACCTCAAAGACCTTGATGGGGAAATTCATCCTGTATTCCTTCTCTTGAGGGAGATAGCCTACAAGCGACCGGGCCTGGGAAGGCGGCTTGCCGAAGATCTTTATGTAGCCGGTAGATGGCCGGAGAAGCCCAAGCAACAGTTTTAAGAGAGTGGTCTTTCCTCCACCATTAGGACCAAGGATACCCAAGAAGTCGTTTTCTTGGAGTGTGAATGTGACATTCTTGAGCACTGGCACATTTCCATAGTAATAGCTCACATCTACACATTCTATGGCAGGATCGCCCAATTTGGTTGTTCAACCTTTCAACTCATGGTTTTTTGGAAAAAAGCGGCCAATTACTTGGGGACCTCAAAAAACTCCAGGTTTTGGTGAAGCTTTTCAAGCTTGGCGCTCAAAGTCTCCACTTTTTCCTTCACCTCTTGGACCACCTCTGGAGGAGCCTTTTGCAGGAATTTTTCGTTCGAAAGTTTCCGTTTCCCCAGCTCTATATCCTTCTCCACCTTCTTTATTTCTTTCTTGATCCGCCTCTTTTCCTCCTCAAAATCAAGCAGCCCCTTTAAAAGAACGTGGACCTGATTTCTTCCAAAAACAGCCGTGGCAGAGCCTTCAGGCTTCTCAGCCCCAGGCCTTATTTCAATGGAATCAGCCTTTGCAAGGGCCCGTATGTAGTGCGCGGAACCTTCCAGAACATCTGCCTCCCACTGGTCTTGAACATCAATGACAGCACTTACCCTCTTGGCAGGAGGAATCCTCATCTCTCCACGAATATTCCGGATTCCTCCTATAACGCCCTTCACAAGCTCCATTTCTTTCACAGCCTCTGGATAGGCAGGAAACTCTGAGGGCTCTGGGAATGAGGAAATCATAATGCTTTGCCCACACTCTGGCAGGCGCTGCCAAATCTCCTCTGTGACAAAGGGCATAAAGGGATGAAGAAGCTTCAGCACCGCCCTCAAGACGTCAAGGGCTGTGTTCTGGGCTGCCTTTCTGAGCTCTTCATCTTCACCATATAGGGCAAGTTTCGCCATCTCAAGATACCAGTCACAGAACTCATGCCACGCAAAGTGATAACAACCGCTGGCAGCATCATTGAAACGGTAATCATCCAAAGCCTCTGCCACTTCTTGGGCCACTTTTCTTAACCTGCTGAGAATCCATTTGTCAGCAAGCGAGAGGGCGCGCTCTGAAAGGGGTGAAGCTTCATAGCCTTTAAGATTCATCAGCACCAGACGCGAGGCATTCCACACCTTGTTTACAAAGTGCCGATACCCAAGAATCCGGTCTTCAGAAAGCTTTATATCCCTGCCCTGGGCGGCCAAAGCTGCCAGCGTGAACCTGAAGGCATCAGTGCCGTAGCGGTCCATCACCTCCAGGGGATCAATCACGTTCCCTTTTGACTTGCTCATCTTCTTGCCCTCGGCGTCTCTCACCAAGGCATGGATGTAGACATGGCGGAAGGGGACATCACCCATGAAATGGATGCCCATCATCATCATCCTTGCCACCCAGAAGAAGAGAATGTCAAATCCTGTAACAAGGCAGGAGGTAGGATAAAATGTCTTTAGCTCCTCTGTCTCATCGGGCCACCCAAGGGTTGAAAAGGGCCAAAGCGCCGAGCTGAACCATGTATCCAGCACATCTGTCTCTTGCTCCAGCTGATCACTGTTGCAAGAGCCGCAGGCCCCGGGGGCTTCTTTGGCCACCGTGATATTGCCGCATTCCTTGCAATACCAAGCGGGAATCCTATGGCCCCACCATATTTGCCTGGAAATACACCAGTCCTTGATGCTGTTCATCCACTCGTAATATACGGCCTCCCAATTGGTAGGGAATATTTTTGTGTTGCCTTCCTGGACCGCCTTTATGGCCTTCTCAGCCAAAGGTTTTACCTTTACAAACCACTGCTTCGACAGAAGTGGCTCTATCATGGTCTTACATCGGTAGCAATGCCCCACGGCGTGCCGGTATGGCTCAACCTTGACGAGAAGCCCTTGCTCTTCCAGGTCTTCCAAGATCTTATTGCGGCATTCAAACCTGTCCATGCCTTTGTATGGGCCTGCAAGTTCATTCATCCGGCCGTCTTCGTCTATCACTTTGACTTTGTCCAGGCCATGGGCCTCGCCAATCAAGAAGTCATTGGGATCGTGGGCAGGAGTGATCTTCAATGCGCCGGTGCCGAATTCAACATCCACATATTTGTCAGGGATAATAGGTATAGGTCTTTTCAAGACCGGCAATAGCACATACTTTCCAGCCAGGCCCTTGTACCTTGGATCCTCGGGGTTTACCGCCACGGCCGTATCACCCAGCAGGGTCTCCGGCCTTGTGGTGGCCACAATTAATCCACCCTCTCCTTCTTGGAATGGGTAAAGGATGTGATAGAGGTGACTTTCCAACTCCTCATGCTCTACCTCAAGATCGGCCAGGGCTGTGTGGCACCTTGGACACCAGTTTATTATATAGTCGCCCCTATAGATAAGACCTTGTTCATAAAGCCTTACAAATACTTCTAGGACAGCACGGGAGAGCCCTTCATCCATTGTGAAGCGCTCCCGGCTCCAGTCACAGGAGCATCCCAACCGCTTCAACTGGTTTATGATGAGGCCCCCGTACTTCTCCCGCCACTCCCAGACCAGCTCAATGAACTTCTCCCTCCCAACTGTGTGCCGGTCAAGGCCTTTTTTCGCCAGGTCCTTTTCCACTACATTTTGGGTCGCAATGCCGGCGTGGTCAGTGCCGGGTTGCCAAAGCACATTGAATCCTTGCATCCTTTTAAATCGACAAAGGATGTCCTGAAGTGTGTTATTAAGGGCGTGGCCCATGTGCAGCGTCCCTGTTACATTGGGCGGAGGGATGACAATACAGTAAGGCTCTTTCTCAGAGGGTATCTCAGGTTCAAAAAGGTGGTTCTCTTCCCAGTAGGTATACCATTTCTGCTCAACCTCTTGAGGTTCAAATGCCTTAGGCATTTCCTTTTGACTCATAAACTGCTAACTCCTCCTTCCCATTGTCCTGCTTGGCCCCACATTCAATCGCTTTTGCTTTAGAAAGTTCTGTATTGTCCTCTCAGGGAGCCAAATTTAAGTGAGTCTGGCGCATATACTCTTTTTGTAGATTAAAAAGACTAAGTATTGAGGTAAGGCTCAAATTTTTTAAGATATCAATTGGGAGGCGCTCCATCAAGTTTTTTGTCCCAAAATAGCAAAAAAAGAGGGCTGCAAAACCTTGCAACCCTCTCTCGTTTGGGCAGTGCAATTGTTGGGCAGTCTTTTACTTGTTCATTTCATCCAGAGTTTGTTTGAGTGCCTCTATCGCTTCCCTAATCACCTTTTCTGCCGCCTCTGCGACAGTCTCCCGCACTACTCGTTCCACCACATCCCCCACAACGCGGGTTACAATTTCCTCAATCTTTTCTTCGGTTATAGGGAGGGAAGCGGGGAGCTCCGGTTCTTCTACGGTTTCCTCCTCGGCAACCTCCTCTTGGAGCCCTGCTTCTTCCAACTCTTCCTCTTCAAAGAGAGTCTCTTCAGGCTCTCCTTCCTCTTCCAATTCCAATTCTCCTTCCAGGTCTTCTTCTAGCTCCAGGGACTCCAAGTCTTCAGAGGACTCAGTTTCCTCAAGGTCTTCTAAGTCTTCGAGATCCAATAAGAGGTCTTCGGATTTTTCTTCCTCTTCTAGGGCAGGTTCTTCTTCAGAAAAAAGTTCTTTCTCTTGAGGCACAGACTCAAGGTCTAAATCCAGGCTTTGGGTGGCTTCCTGATCTATGCTATCCGTCAGTCCCACTCCAACTTGAAGCTCGTCATCAGAACCGCCAAGTTCTACTTGCTCTCCACTCTCTAGCTCATCCTCTTCCTCCACCAGGGCCTCTTCCTCATAGGCGCCTTCCACCTTGGGGGGCACTACCCCTTCCTCTACGATCTCAACAAGGTCGATCACCTCTTCATCCGAGGAGCCTGAATCCGATCCCTCCTCCACCTTTAAGTCCTCGAACTCAAATTTGAGCAGGTCATCCTCTTGGGCTGTGTCTACCCTTCCCATGGACTTTTCCTCTCCTTTCATGGCTTCTCCCCCCGATCACTTGTATGATGGATTCAATTATCATACCAAGTCAAAGGGGGTCAATAAATTTTTAGCCATATTATAAACTTAGGCCATCCTACTATTCCATTCACCCTCCTCGCCCAATACACATCCAAAAATAAAAAGCCGTGGTCCTTTCCGCCACGGCTTGTTGTCGGGGAGAAACAGTGGCCTTCCAGCCACCCCCGCCAGTACCGTTGTGTCACTAAGCCTGACCACACACCCTCAATAATGTTGATTCAGCTTTCGGACCTAGCACGGGTACCGCAGGCTTCTCCCCGTTTTTCACGTCAAAGTTAAGCCCTGTTATGCTCTCTGTCAAGGGTGGTCAATGCCGTGGCTTTCTTAAATATAATCGGCACTGACTTGAAACACTAAAAGATTAAATTGTGAAATTTTTGTCCTAACTGTTATGGACGAGAACGAATGAGAGCTGTTGACTGAAGCCCCTGGGAATGGTAGTTTATTTTTGCGGGCGATTAGCTCAGTTGGATAGAGCGTTGGTCTCCGGAACCAGAGGTCGCGCGTTCGAGTCGCGCATCGCCCGCCATAACAAATAAAAAAGGAAACATAAATCACTTGGGCTATCTCCCCTGATTTTCTTGAACAATACTCTTTTAGTGAAAAACCCCTTCTCCTTGTTATCCCCAACAAACAGATATCTTCATCCCTGTAAATGCGGTCTCCACTGGCTTGATTATTTAAATATTAATGTATATCCTAGTTCCAATTCTAATCTTTTAGCACACTTTGCTTGTTATGAATGAACAATCAAAAAAACTAGGACAAATAGCAAAGGATTTTTCCCTGGAGATCATCTACGCCTTTGGAAGTCATGCAAAAGATGCCGCCGCTTGGGTGGAAGGGAAAATGAATAAGCTTTCATTTGCTCCAGGTTCTGATCTTGACATTGGCGTTAAGCCTGCCAGGGATATAAAGCTTGATATTGAGCAAAAGGTGGAACTTGCCCTCCTGTTTGAGGATCTGTTTTCGGCCCCTAGAGTGGATCTCATCGTCATCCCAGAGGTTGATCCTTTCATAGCTGCTAATATAATCCGAGGAGAAAGAATTTATGCCCAAGACGAGGATCTGGCTAATGAATACGATCTGTATATATTAAGGAGAGCTGGGGACATAGCCCCTATTGAGAGAGAAAGGATTGCCTTGATATTCGGAGAAACATGATGACTCCTTCCAAAATTTCAAAAAGGATTGTTGCAGACAAGGTAGAGTGGATAAATAAGATGCTGGAAGAAATAGGAGCTTTGCCCATGGGTAGCTTTGAAACTTTCGTATCGGACAAGAGAAATATCTTCGCCGCAGAGTCATGCTTGAGACGGGCGCTAGAGGCTTTGATGGATTTGGGGCGACACATTCTTGCCAAAGGCTTTGCAAAGGGCGTTAGTGAATACAAGGAAATTGGACGAGTTTTAGGGCAAATGGGAGTCCTGAGCACCCCAGCCACACACAAATTCAAGCAGCTAGCGGGGTACAGAAACCGAATGGTGCACTTTTATCATGAAATCACTGATGAGGAACTGTACCGCATCTGCTCAAATGAAATCACTGAGATCAGAGAACTAGTTGATGATCTCTTGGCATGGCTAAAATCTAATCCACGTTTCCTGGATGATACTCTCTAATCAGCGCTTATCTTAATGTATCTTAAATTCGGCAGGTCTAGGCATCATTCTGATTTCTGCCTCCGCCCATGAATTCCCTTACGCATAAAAATTGCCTAAAGGCCCCAGCACAAGTTGCCGATATTCATAATATTAATGAGTAGATTTATTACTCAATGTTGGGGCATAATATGACTGCCTTTCTCGAAGGCCTAATTTCCTCCAAGACAAGGATAAGACTGTTGATCAGATTCTTTCTGAATCCGGCTATCCGATCCTATCTTAGAGAGTTGGCCAAGGAATTTGGTGTTTCAACCAACTCCGTGCGAGAAGAACTTAATCAGTTAACTAGGGCAAAGCTGCTGAAAGCAGAGAGAAACGGACGAAATGTATATTATCAGGCCAATGAAAATCATCCTCTTTTCCCTGAACTCAAATCCATGGTTGCCAAAGTTATGGGAATAGATCAGGTAATTGATGGCATTATTAAAAGACTGGGGAACCTTGAAAAGGCATATATTTTAGATGATTATGCAGAGGGCAAGGATACGGGTATCATAGACCTCTTACTGGTGGGAGACATTGATCATTATCACCTAAACGATTTGAGCAGAAAAACTGAACGATACATACGTAGAAAAATCCGAACATTAGTGGTGTCGAGTGAGGAGTATAAATCTCTTTCGGCAAAGCTTAATAAGAGATCAATGTTGTCACTGTGGGAGTCAAAAGATTCCTGAAAAATACCTGGAGAGAGGTAACGTAAAGGAGGTACAGGTCCGTGGACATAATAGGGAAGAAAATCCTAGTTATTGGTGGTGCCGGGCTGATTGGATCACATGTTGTGGAAGAGCTCTTAAAGGAGGATGTTGGGCAGGTTGTTATATACGACAACTTCTGCAGGGGGAGTTATGAAAATATACAAGAAGCGTTGAAAGATCCAAGATGTAGTGTGTTTGAGATAGGGGGCGATATCCTTCAAACTGACATTCTTAACGCAGCAGTAAAAGGCATGGATGCAGTCGTACATTTAGCGGCTCTATGGCTACTCCAATGCCATGAATTCCCTAGGGCAGCTTTTGATGTAAACATAAAAGGTACTTTTAACGTGCTTGAAGCATGTGTTGCTAACAATATAGAAAGACTAGTTTACTCTTCCTCTGCCTCTGTTTATGGCGACGCTATAACCGAGCCGATGAGTGAAGATCACCCTTACAACAATTGGACATTTTATGGGGCTACAAAAATAGCTGGGGAACATATGTTTAAAGCCTTTCATAAGAGATATGACCTCCGTGGGGTATGTCTACGCTACATGAACGTTTACGGACCCCGGCAGGACTACAAAGGAACATACATTGCAGTTATGATGAAAGTTTTAGACAACATTGACAAAGGGATACCTCCTGTAGTGTATGGGGATGGCAGCCAGTCCTATGATTTTATCTATGTCCGAGATGCTGCTCGGGCTAATGTCTGTGCTCTCAAAAGTGACGTTCCTTTTGGCTTCTATAACGTTGGTAGGGGCATCAAAACCTCCATCAAGGAACTGACTGAATTACTGCTGAAAATTACTGGCTCCTCACTTCCTATACATTACGAACCAGCTGGACAAACCTTTGTTACTAACAGGGTCGGAGACCCAAGCGCGGCAAGAAGAGACTTGAATTTCAGTTGGATCGTGGATCTTGAAGAAGGACTGAAGCTCCTTGTGAAATGGCGCAATTCACACATCCAGAGTCAAAACCAAAGAGAGGATTCCTAGGATGAAGGATATAGGACATCCTATGAAGGCGAGCGAAGTCCATGAGAACAGAGAGCCAATTCCTCTGATCAGACCATTTATGAACGATGCAATTAAAGAAAAAGTCTGTGAAGTCCTGGACAGCGGGTATCTTACCGAGGGTGCTGTTACAAAGGAATTCGAAAGTGCAATTAGGGACTATGTGGGTTGCAAACACGCCATTGCATTCAGTTCATGTACAACCGGACTCGAGGTTGCATTACGTGCTGTTGGTATCGGCCCGGGCGATGAGGTAATAGTCCCTGATTATACCTATCCAGCAACCGCTGATGTGGTAAGGATTGTTGGGGCCAAAGTGGTACTGGTCGATATCTCCAAGGAAACCATGTTGATTGATTACGAACAGATTGAAAAGGCCATTACGCCAAAAACACGCGCAGTTATCCCTGTTTCCATTTTCGGGAACCCTCTGGACTATGAAAGACTTAATAGGCTCAAATCTGAATACGGCCTGGTGATCATTGAAGACGCTGCCTGCTCATTGGGGGCTGCATACAAAGGCACAAAAGTGGGTAATCTCGCAGATATATCTGTATTCAGCCTCCATCCACGCAAATTCATAACCACTGGTGAAGGGGGAATACTAACCACAAACAATTCGGCTTGGGCCGATTGGATCCTTTCCTATAAGCATTTTGGTCTGAAGCCTGATCCCACTTCAAGGTTTGGAACTAGCTTTCAAATGATCGGAACAAATTACAAGTTGAGTGATGTTCTCGCTGCCATTGGCCTGGTGCAAATGAACTTTATAGATGTGCTGCTGAAGAGAAGACTTGAACTGGCTGAAAACTATCTCGCATTGCTAAATGAAATTCCCGGGCTGATATTACCTTGTACTACACCCGGAGGAGTTCATTCCAGGCAGTCGTTTTGCGTATTTTTAGATAAACGCGATCATGTGATGAAAATTATGCGCGAATCGAATATTGAGGTGCAGATTGGAACTTACTCCTTGCATCTTCAACCTGCTTTCTCCGGTGAGAAACAGGTACGAATTTGCGGAAAACTGAAAGGCAGCAAATATGCGTTCAATAACTGCCTCACCCTACCACTTTACCATGACCTTACAAGTGAGACCCAACGCTATATTGTAGATCAACTGCGGAGAATCATCTGAGCAATTGATGAATTGATTCTCCTTACATTGGGGCATGAACAAATGAGAGCAAATATCAAATATTTTATTTTGAAATTTTGGCTATTATTCTTTTTTTTCTTCATCATTACTTTCATGTTCATTTTCAAAATATCTTTTAATGATATCTGGGATAATATAAAATGCCTCACATTATTTCAAATTATGATTTTGTTGATTATATATTTTTCAATTTCATTTTTTGATGTATTTTTAAGAAAATATTTACTTTGGGCAATGTCAGCAAGGGCTAAGCTCAAGAATCTTGTTCTGATTCACTTTGCCAGCATGGCCGCACATTATTCAACTCCTGTGAAGCTCGGTTTTCCTTTGACTGTTTTCTTTTTGAAACGGCTGGATAATATCCCTTATGCAAGTGGCACGAGCCTAGTTCTCATAGAGCTTTTTGTCAGCACTAGTGTCTGTGGTTTGATCGCCCTCGCAGGCTCCTTATATTACTTCGGCGAGAAAAATTTTCTTTTGCCGATAATCATATTTGTGGCAGGGATAATAATAAGCTATATATTCATTTCAAAAGTAAGTTTCTGGGACAGATTCAAGTACATTGGGAATCTGGTCAACAACCTTCAGAACTCCCTGAAAAGTATTTCTCTTATTCACCTGTCAGCTTATGGTTTTCTGAAGACTCTTGAACAACTGTACAGTTCAATTTTTCTTTTTGTATTATGCCTTTTTCTTGGCGCACACCTCTCTTTCCCCGAAGCCATTGTAACCACCAGTTCGTCATTTTTTCTAGGATCGATATCCATGGTACCCATTGGCCTCGGTGTAAGGGAAAGTTCGTCTCTGCTTTTTCTTCAACGGTTCCATATAGCCATGGATGTGGCCATATCTGCTGTTACTCTTCAGCGCCTGTTCTCTACAGGACTGGGTTTCTTCATAGGCTCACTAGTTGGAGCTTTTTTGGGGATAAGGGAGATTGGCAGTGATAAATAATAGTTAAAGCTAAAATGTTTTCCGTTTATCAAAGACTAGTAAATTGAATTATCGATTATTATCAACACCAAATGTTAAAAGGAAATAAAACACCGAGATAAAATGTCCACCCCGGTGAGCGATCGATGTATACCTTCAGTTGACTTTTCGAGACTGGAGGTAACCGAGGCTCAAAAGGGAGGACTGGATGTATATAAAAGCACAGGTTGAAAGAGGTGTCTACCAGAAAGACATTGCAAGGGGGCTGGGTGTTCACCATAAAACGATTAGCCGAGCCCTTAAGCGCGGTGGACCACCTAGGGGCAGGAGACAGGCTGCCCGCAAAAGCAAACTCGACCCCTTTAAGCCGCTTATTGATCAGTTGCTGCGAGAAGG
>JAMOVZ010000183.1 GCA_027061865.1 Desulfobacterales bacterium | reverse complement strand
CTGGTGGCGGTAGGAGATCTGGATACAGATGCCTTTTTGCAAGAGGCAGCAAGGCTTGCCAAGAACTTTCCTCCGCGGAGAAAGAATACCCCTTTTCAAAAAGCCGAGAGCCCTTTTCAATCTTTTTTGAGAAGGCTTGTGCTGCCAGACAGGGTTGAACAGCTTTATTTGGACCTCAGTTGGCGCATTCCTCCAGCAGGACACCACCACATACCTGCCTTGGATGTATTGCAAGTCATCTTGGGGGAGGGCAAAAGCTCCAGGCTCTATAAAAAACTCAAGATGGATTCCAATCTGGTTCATACCGTCTCGGTGGCATCCTACTCAATGATGCGCTCTGGACAATTTTCCATTTATGCAACGCTTGACCCTTCCAATTTGGAATCAGCCCTGAAGGCCATTTGTGATGAGCTGGATAAGATCGTAAGCCATGGGCCAACAAGGGAAGAGCTCCAAAAGGCGGTCTCGCAAGTGGAGACATCTTTCCTGTGGGGAATGGAGCAGATGGCAGGTCAGGCCAGGGTTTTGGGCTATTTTGAAACCATGGAGGGTGATTTCAGAGAGTGTGACAGGTACCTGGAGCAGGTAAAAGCGGTCTCGGCCGAAGACATAATGGAAGTGGCAACCACCTATCTAGTGCCCGAAAGGCTCACAATTGGCTTCATGCCTCCCTTGAAGACCGCCCCCTGTCCCACGAGGCCTGAGGTAAAGGGCCTTTTTTCATTCATGGGCTCAGGGCCGGGTGGAAGGGCTTTAAAGGCCCCGGAAAAGGCTCGTTCACTTGGCCCAAAGGCCAGAAAGATTGTCCTTCCAAACGCTATGAGGGTGATTTTAAAGGAAGATCATCGCCTGCCACTGCTTTCTTTTACTTTGGCCTTTTTGGGGGGTAGCAGGCTCGAGAGGCCGGGAAAGTGGGGGATTTCAGAGTTTGTATCTAGAGTCCTTACAAGAGGCACCCGTTCGAGGACGGCATTGGAGATTGCCCGGGAGATCGAGACGGTTTCTGGAGAGCTTGATGGGTTTTCTGGCAGAAACAGCTTTGGCCTGAAGGGAGCCTTTCTTTCAAGGGACGTGGATCTTGCATTGGAGCTCCTCTCGGATTTGGTAATGAATCCTTCCTTCCCCCGCGAAGAAGTAGAAAAGGTAAGGCAGGACATAATGAGCCAGATCAGGGCCAAGAAGGACAAGCCCATGGCCCAGTTGTTTGACCTGTTCTATTCAACGCTTTACAAGAAACACCCTTACGGCCACCCTGTCTTGGGAACCCTGGAGACCGTTCAGGCCGTCACCCGTGAGGATTTGGTGGAGTGGTATAAATCGAGGGCAAGAGGGCCAAACTGCGTCCTTTCTGTGGTGGGGGACTTTGACTCTGAGCGGGTTGCCCAAAAGATTCAGGAGCTGTTCAAGGCCCTTTCGCCTGCCGGGGAGGGCCTTAAGTTCTTGGAGCCAGAGCCACCCCTTGAAGGCATTAGAAAGGTGCATAAAAAGAGGCCAGGGGCCCAAACACACATTGTGCTCGGCTACCTCGGCGTCCCCATCTCCAGCCCGGACAACGCACCAATGGCCCTTGTGGATGCGGCCTTGTCCGGACAGGGTGGGAGGCTGTTTGTTCGCCTGAGGGACCAGATGAGTTTGGCCTATTCTGTTTCTGCTTTCAGGCGGCCCGGCCTTGAGACAGGGGTATTCGGGGTATACTTGGGTTGTGCGCCACGAAAGGTGGAGGTTGCAAGCAAGGCCATGCTAAGGGAGATGGCCGAGCTTCGGCGTCGCGGCCTCACCGGCATTGAGCTAAAACAGGCCAAAAAGTATTTATTGGGCAACCTTGCAATCCAGTCCCAGGGGATCTCACAAAAGGCAATGGAAATGGCGTTAGATGAACTCTACGGCCTTGGCTTTGACCGGGCCGAAAAGTTCAAGCAAACTCTCAAAGGCGTAACCCTTTCAATGGTCAGGGAAGCTATCTCAAGGGTGATTTTGCCCGACAGATATGTGCTTGTCACCCTGGGCCCATAAAATCCAAAATAGTGCATAATATCCTGACCCTCCGCCCTCCTGGCTATAGGTCTGAAAAACGCCGCTTCAGGAACACCCCGTCGCCTGTTCAGCGTGTAAATCGCTTCTTGACCAAAGCTGGAGAGCAGGATCAGTCAATCAGCCTGTAAGGATAAGCCCTTTTGGTCCACTGATTTCCCGGGTACTTGGCCTCCAGCTCCTCGTAGGCGGCCCTCAGGGGCTTAGGGTCATTGGTGCTCTTGTATCGGCACACTCCCCTCAAAAATATTGCCTCTGGGGCCGATGTGCTCCCAGGGAATTCCTTCAGCACCCTTTCCAAGTAATTTAATGCCTCTTCAAACCTATCATAGTCAAAATGCACCTTTGCGATGCCTAGCAGCAAAGAAGCAATGAGTTCCTCAGCGCTCAAGAAACCAACCGTCCTGTGGTGCTCGTCTCCCCCAGGGGCCAGTGTGACAAGAGTTGGCGTCCATTTCACATTGAACTCCTGGGCCAAGGGTTTATGGTCAAAGGCTATCCTTAGGGGAATCATTTCGCTCTCCAGAAATGAGACCACGGACTCTTCTGGATACGTGACCGCATCCATCTGCCGGCAGCCGATTCATCCAGGATTAAAGAAGTCCAGAAATATGGGCTTGTCTTCTGCCTTTGCCTTTTCCTTTGCCGCATCCATTGAACTCTCCCACTGTATCTTCCCTGCCATTTTGTGACCCTCCTCTTTTAGTGGTTACCACGGCATGTCCACACCATCGTAGCGGACAAACCGCCCGCTTTGATCCATTGTGAATTCTCCAAGCAGCCTCCTCATGCCCCTTACACTTTCAGGAGGCAGAAGGGGGGCCTGATCACCTCCCATTCGGGTCCTCACCCAGCCTGGATGTAGCAGCAACACCCCTATGCCTTTGGGCCTTAATTCGTGTGATAAGCCCTTAACGGCCGCATTCAAAGCCGCCTTGGTGGACCTGTAATAATAGGCTCCAGGTGCTGTAATGTCAGCAATGCTTGCCATGTGAGTGCTGATTACTGCAATCAGCTTCTTTTCACCCCTCAACAAGTGGCCCAGGAAGGCCTGAATCATTCGTATAGCCCCCAAGGTATTTACCCTGAATGTGTACTCCCAGGCATCGTAGCTCATTCCCCCTAGCAAAGCATCCTCGTATTTTTCCAGGTAAACGCCAGCATTATTTACCAGGATATCTATGGGCTCGTGCCTCAACTCCACGGCCAAGGCATTTACCTCGTCAGGTCTAGTCACATCCAGGCGGTGGATGCTGATGCGGGGATAGTGCTCACGAAGCGCCCTGAGCTCCTCTGCCTCCAAAGGGTGTCTGCATGCAGCAAACACCCTCCAGCCCTCTCCTGCATACTGCTTCACCCATTCCAGGCCCAGGCCCCTGTTACTTCCAGTTACAAGAACACTTCCCATGGCTGTCACTCCGTTCTTGGTTGTGACCCTTGTCTTTGGCTTTTCCAGTAATCTTTTCTCGGGAACCAAAGGGGTGCTCCCCCAAGTAGCAATATAAAGATGTTAATGGCTGCATTTGCTATTATCCCGTG
>JAMOVZ010000182.1 GCA_027061865.1 Desulfobacterales bacterium | reverse complement strand
GACAACGATCAGCCCTGGAGGCAAAACTGTAGCGTCATAATAGGTTCCCCTCCATGGAACGCGGGCCCGCTTGCGCCACAATGTAGTATCTCCCGGAGCGTTGCCAAAAGTCAATCCTTTTTAACCGGTATATGCATTGTGCCCATATCTTATTGAATTGTTACGGGCTTTAGTGTATGGCTAGGCATCAAAGACGGATACGGAGGATGAGAAGATATGAACCCTGATGAGATGCGCCAAAAGGCAATGGAGCTCTTTGGCAAGCACTTTCACTGAAGCCAAGCCATCGTGGCCGTGGGCCAGGAAAAGAGCGGCAGGGTTAATCCAGAAGTAATTCGGGCCATGGGTGCCTTTGGAGGTGGTATTGCAAGCACAGGACGGGTCTGTGGGATCTTGATAGGAGGCATTGCTACAATATCTGCAATATTCAGCCGTAGCAGCCTGGATGAAAGAGAAGACAGGCGCATGTGGTCCCTGTCTTACAAGCTTGCCAAGATATTTGAGGATTTGACAAAGCAGTACGGTGGCATTGAATGCCGCCATATCGCTCGTGTTAACTGGCGGGACCGGAAACAGGTAAAGGCCTTTTACAAGGGTGAGAACTCCAGAAGACAGATCTGCACCAAATTGGTCGGAGATTTTGCTTTTGCCTTGGGAGAGATTCTTGAAAAGGAAGCCTCCGCGGCCACTGAGGGTTAATTACCAATGAAGGGCTGAGAAGTCTTTTGCCACCGAGCAACAAGTCTTTTGATAGCGAATCTCCATACCGAATTCTTCTGCCTTCTCTATGGCGGCCTCTGAGGGCAAAGCCATCCGGTTGACCCCTGCCTCAATGGCCAGCAGTTCCACCCTTTCATCTCCCCTCTTTCTGGCACATCCCAGACTGATGGGCACATCTGGCATCATGACCCTAGCCTCTGCTATGATTTCTGCAATTTCTTCAGCAGCAGGGGTGGCGGCATTCTCGAGAGGTGTCCCCCTAATGGCCATCAAAGAGACTATCACGAGCTGCTCCACGGGAAAGCCTGCCACCATGCGGAGGGCCTCCATCTCTGATTGAATCTTCCCCCTGTTGAGCCCACAGATTATATGGGGAGCAAGGGCAAGCCCTGCCCCGGTCAAGGCCTCCATGGTGGCCCTGATTTGCTCCACCCCAAAGTCCACATGGTAGATCCTCTGATAGGTCTCGTCATCTCCGATAACATCCAGCAGGGCTTGGTCAACCCCGGCCTGCTTCAGGAAGACAGCGGTATCCTTGTCCAAGAGTCCGCAGTGGATGGAGATATAGAGCCCGGTTTCTGCCTTGACCTCTGCTATGGCATCCAGGAATCTGTGCCATGGAAGCCTGCCGGCCGTGTCACAGCCCCCGCTCAAAAGCACTCCGTGGCAACCCTTCTCTTTGAAGCTCCTGCAGGTTTTTATCAATAGAGCAGGGGTATGAGCAGAGGGCATGGGCTCCAGTATCTTGGCTTGGCAGTGGTCACACATGAGCTGGCAGTGGGAGCCTGTTATGGAAAGGGCTGGATACTTGCCCCGGATTCCGTAATAATTAAACATGCCAGGGACATAAAAGGTGATTTTCTTCCCAAACCGGCGCCAGGAAATCTCCCTTGCCTCTTTAAGCCTGCTTTTAAGATCCATATTGAATGCCATCAGTCCGGGTCCAACCGGGCCTTGATCGGCTGAATGTCTTTCTCCGAAAAAATCCTTGATCCTGGTCTGATCCGGGCATTATACTCGTTGCAGATTATTCATTAACCACTTTGTAACAAAGTCCAGTTAGTCTTCCAAGGAATTTCGATCTTCGATTAACCGTTAGCCACAAAGGAGGAATTTCTATGATAGTCCCGGATATTAAGAAGATACTTTATTGTACCGACCTTTCCGAACATGCCCAATATTCATTTGCGTATGCGGCAAGCATTGCAAACCGCTTCGGGGCCGGCATCACCATCCTCCACGTGTTGGAGGATGTATCAGAGTACAGGGACAGCCTTGTCATAAACATACTTGGCAAAGAGAAATGGGAAGAGATCCGGCGCCAGAATGAACAAGAAGTTATAAATAACCTACGGAAAAAAATTGAGGAGTTTTGCAACCAAGTTAGTGAAGATATGCCTGCTTGCCCCTTTATTACCGACCAAATCGTGGTCAAGATTGGCAATCCAGTGGAAGAAATCCTCAAACAAGCGGAAGATACAAATTGTGATCTGGTGGTGATGGGGGCACGAGGCCATGGAGTTTTGGTAGATGCAGTGCTGGGAAGTGTGTCTCGAAGGGTGCTTCGCAGGTGTAAGAAACCGGTCCTGATAGTGAAACGCACCTGATTGGGCCCCTGAAGTTTAGAGCCCTCTTCGGGGGGATTGCTTTACCCGCCTCTGGAGGGCCCGGACCATTTGATCCATTCAACAACTTCCAAGGGCAGGATTTCATAAAAAAACACCAGACATGAATTACTATTGTCTGGTGTTTCCGTATCAAGGCTGGTCGGGACGCGGGGATTTGAACCCCGGACCCCCTGAACCCCATTCAGGTGCGCTTCCAGGCTGCGCTACGTCCCGTCTCCTTACCGATTCTATACCACTGAGCCCTTATGTCAAGTGGAAACACCTGCCAGAGTCATACACAAGGGCTTGAAACAAAGAAAAAATCCGGTTATCCTGGACTCCTCTATCCCCCGGGCACAGGCAGGCAGGATGCATGAATCACTCTGGCTGTAATACCGATCGCAGTAATATGAAAAAAATCCGATTTGTTAAACTCCAATTCCTGTATCCTTTTCCATTTTTTTAGGCCCCGGATTATCCAGGAGGCAAGGGCCGCATTTTTAAACTTGGTTTTTGTTTTGCCTGCAATTGGCCGATCAGTAAGTATTATGAAGAGTGATATCATTTTTCATGTAATCGGAAATACCAGCCCTTTCTCCCTCATGGGAGAGAGCAGCGGTTACTTGATCTCAGTGCACAACTCCACTTATCTGCTGGAGTGTGGCGCCCCGGTGTTTCCTTATCTTGGATTTCAAGGTATCGAAAGATTAAAGGGAATCTTTGTCACCCATTCCCATGAGGATCACAGGAGGTGGTTCACTGACTTGGCCCTCTTCATGTACTACGACTCCAAATTGGGAAAAAAGATCCGCTTGATCTCATCGGAATTGATCCTGGAAGAATACCATAAGAACTCAAAAGGTGCGCTGGAAAGATCCCTTTCAGAGGATTCCAGAAAGATCATTGATATCCCCTACGAGACAATGGTGGATCAAACCTTGATAGGGCCCAGGAGCAAGTTTTTCATATCCCTTGAGATGGAGGAAGTGGGGCGCTTTTGTTACCGGGTGAAAGACAGAAAAGGCAACGTGATAGGCCCGGAAAAGGCAAAGATCTTTATCAATCCTCGGGCCAATCGCCCCCGGCTTCTTTTCAAAGATGATGAGACAGGGGAGTGGGTAGAGCCTGAGAGCTACTATTCCTTTGACTCACCCATATTTTACGAAGAGAATCCAAACCACTTTATTGATAAGGAAGCAGGGCTGATAGTGCAGGCGGTTAAGGCTCCTGTATGGCATGGGGTCCCCACCATAGCTTTCAGGTTTATAACAGACAAGAACACGCTTTTTTTTAGCGCCGATACCGTGTACAGGCCATCTCTGTGGAAGGAGTTGTGTGAGACATACAGGCCCCAGCGCTTTGACAAGATCAGCAGGGAGGAATTTGAGCAAAGTAGCGTGCTCCTAGGCGATATAAACGACTTTATCGAGCGCACCTGGAGCAGACAGCGTTATGAGGCGGCGGTCAAGGCCTATGAGGGCGCGGTTGTGATCCATGATGTGGCGCGAAGGGGGAGTGTGGTGCACACTGATTATGAAGATATCGGGGAGGCCCCTATAAAGGACCTCATTTTTACACATAGCCCGGATAACCTCACTGCCTGGAGGCCCATACTCAGGTCCGGAAAGATCCTGGTATTAAGAAATGGTCAAGTGTATGAACGTGTCAAGAACAGGCTTTATCCCTTTGATGCCGATGTATATGTGAAGCATTTCTCCTGCAATCTTGTGGGTTACAGGTCTCGCAAGGGCCGATACAAGGTGATAAAGCGGGATGGGCTTTTGGGCATAGCCAAACTGGATTCTGGTGATGAGGAGCTGCTGAGGGTCGAGCTTTTTGAAGACATGGATGGCCAGTATTTCCCTCTACTTGAAGATACAAGCAAGGAATACAAGGTACGGCCTGATGGTAGGGTGGAAGAGGTCTCTTTTTCGGATGAAGGCAGTATGGGAAGGGTGGTTGAAAACCTCAGAGGGCGGATTAAAGAAGAGAGTGAAGAGCTGGCGGTTTCCAATTGAAAGGATTTTCTCGGGGCCTTGGTTGAGATAGTTAGAGTTTCTTCCTGAGGTTGATAAAGCTGCTTCTGTCAAATCCCAGGGTCTTAAAGAAAGAGAGCAGATCTGCTGCATCCCATCTGACTGATGTGAAGATGTATTCCACCTTTTTTTCTTTGTAAACTTCCATTATCTTTTGAAACAGGCGTCTGCCTATGCCTTGACCCATGAACCTGGGGTCCACCCCAAGGGTGGCGATCCAGGCGCTCTTTTCAATGCCGAATCCCCCATAAATCACATAAGTTATCATGTAGCCGACCACCTTGCCTTCCACCTCGGCCACAAAACTGGCATGTTCCATCTCAGAGAGCTGCTCACCGATAATGCGCTTAAAATCTACATCAGGCCCTGATTTAATAATAGCCGATTGAATTTTGCCGATTTGATCAGCATCCTCCAGCCTGATCTCCCTGATCTTCAAGTTTTCTAGCCCCTGGTCCATGTCTCTTCTCAAAGTTCCCGGATACCTAATCGATCCTGATGATTTTTACCCTACAGCCTACCCAGTCAGGAGGCAAATAGACCCTGCCGCTGTTTCCGCTCAGTTTTACCACCTTTTCCACCATCTCCTCCCCATAGACCTCAAACTTCACCTTACGCTTCTCTTTGGAGGTTTCAACGGAAGTGGTCGAATTGGATTTATTCTGGTTTGGCATGGTATAGCTTGTCGCATCTCCTGGGGGAGTAATTAGGAGCCAAAGTTTGAAATAATTACATTTTAGCTATAAAGTATTCATAGGGAAAAGCCAGGCGAGGTGTCAAGAAAAAATAATGCTTTTAGGCCATGAGAAAGAACGGGGGTATCTATATGGATCCAACATATCTTAAACCTACTGAAATTATAGACAGCCACCACCCTGCCGTAAAAGAATACGCATTTAAGCTGACAGAAGGCTGCTCCAGTCCTGTGGAAAGCGCTGTGAGACTTTACTATGCGGTTAGGGACGGCATCTGGTATGATCCCTACACACCCTTTCACCTCCCTGAGCATTATAGGGCAAGCACAATCCTGAGGAAAAAACGGGCCTATTGTGTGCCAAAGGCAGCGCTATTGTGTGCCCTGGCGAGGGCTTGCGGGATTCCTGCCAGGATTGGGTTTGTCACGGTGAAGAATCACCTTGCAACAAGGGAGCTCCTGGAGTTCCTTGGCTCTGATCTATTTGTATATCATGGCTACACCGAGCTCTATCTGGATGGAAAGTGGGTGAAGGCCACCCCTGCGTTCAATAAAGAGCTGTGCCACCGCCACAAGGTGGCTCCCCTGGAATTTGACGGCCGCCACGACTCCCTCTTCCAACCCTACAACCTTGAGAAAAGGCTTTTTATGGAATATGTGGAAGAGCATGGTGTTTATGCTGATATCCCGGTAGAGATCATCGTGGAGGCATGGGAGAGGGCATATGGAAAGGAAAGGGTCAGGGCGTGGATGAGGATATATGACTCAGGTGGCGATGTTAGGCAAAGGCGCTTTGAACATGAAGAGGTCTACCGGGAATAAGCGCGAAGGCCTACCTACTTGTCCCCTGACTCTGATCTGAATTGAAGGGACGGGGGGGCCAATGCCTCGATCAATACATAGGCTGCCTGCAAATATTCTGTGGGACATAGCGGGAAGCACTCTTTGCACTTCCAGCACTCAGCGGCAGCTATCTCTGGGATGAATGCTATCTCCCTCCTTATGCCTCTGTCAACAAATCCCACGGCATGTTTCTTTTTCACCTCGGCGCAGTATCTCACGCAAAGCCCGCAGAGAATGCAAAATGAGGCCTCCTTATCGTATTTATCTTTGTCTGCTCCGTACTCCTTGGCAAGTTCGTCCAGGATGAATGAATCAGGGGCATGGGCGAGCAAGAGCTCCAGGATAATCTTGCGGACTCTGTCTATCTCCTCTGATCTGGTGCGCACGACGAGGCCCTCTTCCACAGGATAGAGGCAGGATACGACAAGTTTTTTCCAGCCTTCTCCCCCCACTTCAACTATACAGAGCCTGCATCCACCATAGGGTTCCAGTTTTTCATGGTGACAAAGAGTAGGGATATAGATGCCGGCGCTTTGAGCCGCTTCGAGCACTGTCATGCCTTCTGTAGCTTGAACTTCAACTCCGTCAATTTCAAGTTTGATCTTGGCCATCCTACTTGCTCCTCTTCTTTCGTTCTATGGTTCTCGACTCCGGCGGGAGAGGCTCTGGGACAGGTTGCCCGGATATCTTAGTCACTGCACTGAACCGCGAGGGGCATACCTCGAAGCAGGTACCACACTTTGTGCACTTTTCTTGGTCGATTACATGGATAAGTTTCTTGCCCCCCTCGATGGCATTCACTGGGCACTTTCTCATGCAGATCATGCAGGCCTGGCATTTTTCCGGATCAATGTAGTATGCGATCAGGTCTTTGCATGAGAGGGCAGGGCATCTCTTCTCCTTTATATGGGCCTCATATTCGTCCCTGAAATATTTAAGCGTGGTAAGGAAGGGGTTGGGCGCACTTTTTCCAAGGGCGCACAGGGCAGCCTTTGAGAGAACCTCAGAGAGCTCTTCCAGCCGCTCAAGATCACTTTCAGTGCCCCGGCCCTTGGTGAGGGCGGTCAAGATCTTTAGCATCTGCCTCATGCCTTCACGGCAAGGCACACACTTGCCGCAGGACTCATCAGTGAGAAACTCGATAAAGTAGCGGGCCACATCCACCATGCAGGTGTCTTCATCCATGACGATCATGCC
>JAMOVZ010000181.1 GCA_027061865.1 Desulfobacterales bacterium | reverse complement strand
TGGTATTGTACAGGAGCAAGAAAAAATAAACTTTCGAGAAAGCCAGCAATGGAAGACCTGTCTCCTTTTTAACGTCCAGGAGATGGGTTATTTTTTTGTCACAGAGGAGGCGCTGATATGGAATTTGAGTGCATTAGCTTTGAAAAAAACGGGCCTGTGCGCGTTATTGTCCTGAACAGGCCTCATGTTCTCAATGCCATGAACAAGCAGATGTGGAATGAGCTCTCCCATGCATTGGCCCTTGTTGAAAAAGATCCAGAGGCAAAGGTGCTCGTGTTTACAGGGGAAGGGAGGGCCTTTTCAACAGGCGCTGATCTCAAGGAATCCAAAACCAGAACCCCTGAACAGTACCGGGCATATCTGGCGGACCTTCAAGAGATTTCCAGGAGGATAATCAGGTTTGAAAAACCTACCATTGCGGCAATAAATGGCTGGGCCTTGGGTTCTGGATATGAACTGGCCCTGGCATGTGATATCAGAATTGCATCGGAGGATGCGCAGATCGGTTCGCCTGAGGCCAAGGTAAGCTCATCTGTCACTGGAGGGGCGTTCAGGCTGCTTCAACAGTTGGTGGGGCCTGGGAAGGCAAAGGAACTCCTCTTTACTGCTGAAAACATAGATGGGAAGGAGGCTGAAAGAATTGGCCTGGTAAATAAAGCTGTCTCAGCAGAACGCCTGATGGACGAAGCCTTAAAGATAGCAGAGAAGATTTCGGCCAATTCGGCTTTTTCCATCAAAATGATTAAAAAGGGCTTGTTTATGGCTCAGGGCGAGGCCTCTCTAGAGGCCATAATGGATTTCGAGGTTGAGGCTTGCCTTGCCTGTGTGTTTACAAAAGAAAGGGAAGAGTCCCTGAAAAAATTCGAGCAAAGAAAAAAAGGAGGAGTAAGGATCAAAAAATGAGCCTTGAAAGAATACTCAATGCCCAGTCTGTTGCCATTGTAGGGGCCTCCAAGAATCCTACAAAGAGGGGATACCAGGCGATCAAGACGCTGCTGGATGAAAAGTATGAGGGGAAGATCTATCCTGTAAACCCCAAGGAGAGTTCTATTCTGGGACTAAAATGCTACCCCAAGGTATCTGACATTCCTGATCAAGTGGATTTGGCCCTCATAACCACTCCTGCTCCCACCATCCCCTCAATCTTAGAGGATTGCGGTAAAAAGGGAGTAAAGGGGGCTGTAATCATAGCGGGAGGATTCCGGGAGCTGGGGCCCCAGGGCCGAACCCTTGAGCAGGAGATGCTTGAAAAGGCCAGGGAGTACGGCATCCGGCTCATAGGGCCCAATACATCGGGAATGATGAACCTCAAAACCAATCTTAACCTGGTTGGTATTCACGGTGTCCCAAAAGGGGAGATCGCCCTTGTCTCCCAAAGTGGAAATATGGCCCTCTCCATCATCACAGAGGCAATGGTCAAAAGCAACAAGGGTTTTTCCTATTATGTAGGTGTGGGCAATGAGACGGATATCAAGTTCCATGAATACCTGGACTTCTTTGGAAAGGATGCTGATACCAAGGCCATATTGATGTATGTGGAGGGCATGAGCCAGGGAAGAGAATTCCTGCAACAAGCTTACAAGACCACGCTTGAAAAGCCGATTATCCTGCTAAAGAGCGGCCGCTCTGCCACTGGAAAGAAATCCGCCGGTTCGCACACGGGGTCCCTTGCAGGAATGTCCGAGGTAGCGCACACAGCGTTTAAAAGGGCAGGCATAATTGTGGTGGATGATCCTGACGAACTCTTCCCTATTGCTGAGACCCTTTCAAGCCTTCCTCCCATGCGCCACAACAGCGTGGCAATTCTTGCTGATGGCGGAGGCCATGCGACCATTGCAGCAGACATCCTCTCAGACCTCGGTGTTAAGATTCCAACACTTCATGCCAAGACGCAGGCCAAGCTCAATGCCATATTGCCCTTCACTGCATCTGTCAGCAATCCGGTGGATGTGGCAGGAGGCGCTGATGCAGATCCATCTATATTTGCTGAGTGCGCCAGGATCATCCTGAAGGACCACGATATAGGGGGACTGTTGATTGTGGGGCTCTTTGGAGGCTATGGAATCAGGTTTGCCGAGTCCCTCTCCCTCATGGAAGAAGATGCCGCTCACCAGATGGGCCGCATAGTGAAAAAGAGAAAGAAGCCCATAGTAGTACACAGCCTCTATGCCTCCAGGAATACCCATCCCATTGAGTTGCTCCGCTATTATAACATCCCGGTATACGACTCCCTGGATGTGGCCTGCAAGTGTATTGGCGCCTTGGCAGAGCGAGGAAGTTACCTCAAGGAGTACCATGCCAAGGTGAACTTCGTGATCCACTGGCGGCAAAAGGCCAAGCGGAAGGGCCAGAAGATCATCCGGCAGGTATTGGAAGAGGGGCGGAGGTTTTTGTTGGAACATGAGGCAAAAGCTCTTCTTGGCTGCCATGGCGCGCCGGTGAGCAAAGACGTGCTTGTCACCTCTGCAAGACAGGCAGTGGAAGCTGCCAAAGAGATGGGGGGCAAGGTAGCGCTCAAGATAGTCTCCCCTGATATTATGCACAAAAGCGATGCAGGCGGTGTCAAACTGAATCTCCAAAGCGAAAGGGAGATTCGGGCAGCCTATCAAGAGATCATGGAAAATGCCAGACGATATAAACCGGACGCAGACATCCGCGGCATACTCGTCTCTCCGATGGCAGAGCCCGGACTGGAAGTGATCATAGGGACCAAGACAGATGATCAGTTTGGCCCTGTAATCATGTTCGGGATAGGCGGAATCATGGTGGAAGTGCTAAAAGATGTCTCCTTCAGGGTGCTTCCTATTTCATCCACCTCTGCCAAAAAGATGATGACAGAGATAAGGTCTGCCCCCATTCTAGACGGCTTTAGGGGTGCGCCTCCTAGGGACAAAAGAGCGCTGCGAAGATTGCTGGTCACTTGCTCTGACATTACGGAGGCCTATCCAGAGATCCAGGAAATGGATTTGAATCCGATCCTTGCCTATGAGAAGGGTGCCCTAATTGTAGATGCAAGGATAGTGCTTAAGGAAGACCTGTCGTCACTGCCGCCAAATAACAACGTGGCGAAACATAGATCCTGTTAAATAGATTAGGTTGGGCGTGAGCTCCCAGATGGTTATAGGGGCACCACTGTGACCTTTTCATCCAGTGGATTGAGTTTTTCTGCCTCTGTTTCTGTAATCAGATAGTTGTCCTCGAGGCCTATTACGCCCACACCTGGAAATGTAAGCTTTGGCTCAAGGGCAATGACCATCCCTGGCTTAAGGGGGGTGTTGAATCCTTTCCCGATTACAGGCCATTCATCGATTTCAAGGCCTATCCCATGGCCCACAAAGCTTGCCTTTCTGGGCCCATAACCCATGAAATTGGGAGACAGGCCTGTTTCCTTGGAAAGATCCAAGGCCTTTTCATAGATGGTGGCGCAAATGACTCCGGGCCTCAACATATCCACTATCTTGGCCTTCAGTGCCAAAAGGGTCTCGTAGGCCTTTTCCAGTTCAGAGGGAAGGGACCCAATGGCGGCGGTGCGCGTTTGATCAGATAGATAACCATGAATCCCGAAGCAGAGATCAATAATAATGGCACTGTGGGGCTCTATGGGATGGAAGCTCGCACCTTGGCCAAAAGCAGGACAAGGGCCCAGCCCCCCTGTAGGCGACATAAGATATGAGGGCGCAGCAGCCCTGGGTCCTGAAATCACATGCCCATAATAGACTTCTTGATTAAAGGCCCTTACCCTTAATGGACCAAAGTGGGATCGTTTCCTGCCCATGCGTATCAATTCAGATTCCAAAGCTACTTCAGTGATCCCAGGCCTTAAGACCTCTGGGAGGCCAGCCATAACTTCCGGAAAGATCTTGGCAGACTCTTTGATTAAGGAGATCTCATAAGGGCTCTTTATCATCCGAAGTGACCTTATTATCCCTGAGACATCCTTTAGCTGACTTCGGTGGAAGAGGGATTTTAGCCTTTTATAGAGAGCCACAGGGATCACGTCTTCTTCAACTCCTATGGCGCTTCCCTCCAATTTGCCCAGGGCTTGGCTCGCAATAGAGGCCAACTCTCTTATGCCCTCAATGGGATGTATATTTTCCAATGGTGATTCACGCCTGATCCTTTCAATATCACCAGTGGCTGCAAACACCGGCTCCCCGCTTGCGGGCACCATTAGATAGCCTCTCTGGACTGTGCCAGAGAAATAGAAAAGATCCGCATTTTGGATTACGATAGCGGCATCTATTTGGGAATCTGAAAGCACCTTTTGAAACCGCTCTATCCGTTCTGCAACCTCTTGGTGGGGAATAACCTCGCCCATATATATCCGCTCCTCAGATAAAGGCCGATATTCTTGGATTTTCTTACGTCATTTAAATAGGGTAGGTCAACCACCATTGAATAAACCACATTTAAAGGGGAAGAAAAATCGTCAAGGAAATTTCTTCCCTTGGGAAAGTTAGAGAGCCTGTGTGGGAAATGCAAACAGGCCGATGTCCGGCGATCTCGTGGGATCAAACCGCTAGTTGCCTGAGGTTTGAGGCCGAGTGTAGAGGAAGGGACATCCAGTTTCCTTTATTGCTGCCTTGTGGCTTTTTTGGGCAGGGCCGAAAATAGGGCCTTGGAATGAATGATAGTGAGGTTGATTAGGCTATGGGGGTATAGGGCGTGTATCGCCAAGTCTATCCATATATAGCGACTCAAGCGGATTATGCTATGGATTTTGTGCCAATCGTGCTATTGATTGCGTAGCTTTCAGTATGAGCAAGCCTTAGGGGGATGCCCGGCATGGCCCTTTCTGCTTGAGGGTAATTCATGCAGCACTTTAGATCCGATGCCATAATTGTTAGGGTTAGGGAGTACGGGGAATCAGACCTCTCTGTCAGCTTCATGACCCGCGACAAGGGCCTCTTGAGGGGGATTGCAAAGGGGGGGCGGAAAAGCAGCAGGCGCTTTGTAAACTGCTTGGAACCCCTCTCCCTCGTGCTCATGGACTACCATCAAAAGGCAGAGGGCAAGGCATATTTCCTGGATTCTTGCAGGCTCGTGGATTCATTTCCCGGCATAAGGGAAAATTTCGAATCACTCTCGCTAGCAAGCTATGTCATAGAGTTACTTGAGCTGCTTTTTCCCTACAATGTCACAGACCCGAGGGCCTTCGATCTGGCCAAGGCCACGCTTGGATTCATCTCAAGGGGCGCTGACCTCCAGAAGGTGCGCATCCTCTTTGAAGGCCATGCCATGGCCTTGGGCGGTTATGCCATCGACCTCAACAAATGCGCCATCTGCGGCAGAAAATATACTGCAAAAGGGGATGGGGTTATTTTGATGGAAAAGGGCAAGTTTTCGTGCCTCAAGTGTTCAACTCCAACTGAGAAACACCCGCTCCTTTCCCCCCAGGCCATTTCGGGCCTGAGGGCAGTTCAAGGGGGAGCTTGGGAGACCCTCAAGCATCTCCACTTGTCCCCAGAAGACCTAACACAAATAGGCCACGTGCTGAAAATGCATGTGGCCTACCGTATTGGGAAAAGGCTTAAAAGTGCCAAGTATCTCCAGTAGCCTAAATCACCTCCAGGGCGCAAGCCATCGATACTCCACCGCCTCCACAAAGGGTGGCAAGCCCTAGGGTTTTACCCCGCTGCTTCAAAGCGTAAATGAGAGTCACCATGATCCTGCACCCGGTGGAGCCAACCGGGTGTCCGAGGCCGATGCCGGAGCCGTTCACATTGGTGATTTCCCGGTTGAGCCCCAATTCCTTTTCAACTCCCAAGTACTGAGCCGCAAAGGCCTCGTTGACCTCAATCAGCTCAAAGTCTTCAAGCTTCAAACCACTGCGGGCAAGAAGATCCTTCACCGCTGGGACAGGGCTGAGGCCCATGACAGATGGATGACATCCTCCCTTCCCTACCGCCTTGATGCGAGCCAGGGGTTTGAGGCCTAACTCTCTGGCCCTATCAGCCGACATAATAACCATGGCGCTCGCTCCATCATTTATTCCAGAGGAATTCCCAGCCGTGACCTTGCCTATCTTGGGCACAAAAGCGGGGGGCAGCTTTGCCAGGTCTTCCATGGTAAGGCCAGGCCGGAAGTGCTCGTCTTTGTCGAATATAATGGGGGGTTTTTTCCTCTGAGGCACTTCTATAGGCACAATTTCTTCCTTGAAGTCGCCCTCACGTGTGGCCCGTTCTGCATTGTTGTGGCTTCGAAGGGCCACCTCGTCCATTTCCTCACGGCTGATGTTATACATCTGGGCCACAAATTCGGCGGTGTGGCCCATTATGTAAGGTTTGCCCTTAAACATCTCAAGGGGCATCCCTTCTTTCAAAGGGCCTTTTTCCGGGCCAGGGAGCATATGGGAGCCACAATGGAGGGCATGGATCATCCAGTCAACAAATGTGTGGTCCTGGAGCCTGCAGCCCCATCTGGCCCCGGGTACCACGTAAGGAACTGAAGACATATGTTCCACGCCGCCTGCCAACACGATGTCAGCCATGCCGGCCTGGATCATCCACATGCCAGAGACCACGGCCTCCATGCCAGAAATACATACCCTATTAATGGTCACGGCGGTTACTTGTTCGGGGATCTCGGCCATCAGGGCCGCAACCCTCGAGACATTCAGCGCATCCACCGGCTCCAGGCAGCAGCCAAAGCGCACGTCATCGATCATAGATGCTTTGATGCCTGCACGATTTATGGCCTCTTTCATCACGACAGTTGCCAACTGGGCTGCGTTCATATCCTTTAGGGTGCCGCCGAATGTACCGATGGCAGTCCTGCAGGCCGATACTATAACCACGTCCTTCATTTTGCTGCTCCTTTCAGTGCGCCAATGACTTGTGCCCCTGGCTAACCAGTTGCCTCCAGCTCTCTTAAGATTTGAAGGTTTTTTTGTATCCGTTTCATGTCGGCCTTAAGATTCCTGAGGTTCGGCCTCTTTTTGAACTTCCTTCGGATTCTGGTTTTTTTGGTCTTAGATGCCATTTTAAGTTCCCTCCAAAAACAAATTTGCAAACCCTCCTTCTACTTGTAAGTGAGCAAAATGTCAAGAAGTTGGTGTGTAGCTCTCCCCAAGCATTGCAGGAGCGGAGTGTTTTCTGGAATCTTTGCCCGCCATGGCAACCACCAACACCACAAGGGTAATAAGGTAGGGAAACAGCCCCAAGATGTTCGGTGGTATCCCCAGGGGCTGCAACACGTATTGGAGCACAAAGATACCGCCAAATAGGAATGCGCCCAAATAGGCACGGAGCGGGTCCCAAAGGGCAAATATGGTAAGGGCGATCACAATCCAGCCCCTTCCCCCCGTCATTCCTTCGGCCCATGCCCTGCTATAGGAGAGGGATAGGTGGGCGCCGGCAAGTCCGGCAAGCGCCCCTCCTATCATGGTTGAAACATACTGGACAAGGGAGGCATTTATGCCTTGGGCTTCAGATGCCCCAGGGTTTTCTCCAACAGAGCGCACCATGATTCCCCAACGGGTGTATTTGAGCGCGAACCAAAATATTACTCCCAAGATAATTGCCAAAAAGAAAAATGGGTCTTGCCGGAACAAGATCGGGCCCACATAGGGAATTTGCACAAGGAAAGGAATCGCGAGTTCAGGCGTGCCGACTGGGAGGGGATTGCCCACATAGGATTTTCCCCAAAGGCCGCTAAGTCCCAGACCAAGCATAACCAAGGCAAGCCCTGAGACTACCTGATTCCCCTTAAGGGTCACGGAGACAAAGGCGTGGATAAATGAGAGCGAAATGCCGATGCCCATTGCCACTGCTATCCCCAGGACTATGTTTCCAGTGACAAATGTGGTGGCAAAGGCCCCTATGGCCCCGGCAGCCATCATCCCTTCAATACCCAAGTTGAGGATGCCTGATCTTTCGGTGAGAATTTCTCCCAGGGTGGCCAGAAGCAATGGAGTGCCAGCTACTAAGGTGCGATGTGCCACTGATATGATCAATTCATTCATAGGACTTATGCCTGAACCACGACCCTTACACGGTGGGTCAAAAAGTAGTCGCCCATTATCAGGGAAAAAAGCAAGATCCCATTGAAAATCTGCACCGTTGCGCTTGGCAGTCCCAGAGAGATCTGAATAGCATCCCCTCCCACCAGGATGCCCGCAAAAAAGATCCCTGAAAAAATGGCCATCAAGGGATTCAGCTTGGCAAGCCAGGCCACGATAATGGCCGTGTACCCGTAACCGGACGAGATGGAGGAAGGGTAGCTTAAATGGTGATGAATACCTGCAAGCTCACCCACCCCTGCCACTCCTGCCAGTCCTCCACTTATGGTCATCATGGTCATGGTTATCTTCATGAAATTTATTCCCGCGTAACGGGCGGCATGAGGATTGTCGCCTGTGACCCTAAGTTCGTAGCCAAACTTAGTGTAGTATACCAATACATAAAGGATGAGGGCAGAGAGTAAGGCGACAACCAATGTGACAATGTGAATCCTTGTTCCAGGGATCAAGGTGAGGGTGGCATGGTGTGGCAGATCATCAGTATAAGGAAAACCCATCTGCGTTTTCCCCTTCCATGGTCCGGTTATAAGAAAGTTTAAGATCTCGGCCGCAATGTAGTTGAGCATGAGTGTGGATATCACCTCGTTAACATTGAACTTGGTCCTCAAGATCACGGTAGGCAATGCCCATAAAGCCCCTCCAATGAACCCTGCCATGAACATCACAGGTACAGTAAAAAAGGAGGGGATGAGGCTCCCAAGATTAAGCCCAACATAACCTGAGAATATGGCTCCAAGGAGCAATTGCCCTTCTGCTCCAATGTTCCAAAACTTGGCCCTGAACACCAAGGTCAGACCTGCCCCAATAAGGATCAAGGGGATGGCCTTGGTCATGGTTTCACTGAGGCCGTAGAGGCTTCCAAAGGAACCGGAAAAAATCTTCCAAATGGCGGCAAAGGGATTTATGCCATAGAAAGCGAACAGCACACCGATTCCCAAAAACCCCATACTCAACGATATCACAAGGATGGTAAGGGGTAAAATGGGAGGATGGCTGATCCTTGGCTCAACCTTGATCCGGATACCCATTGCATTCCTCCAGGAGGGGGGCTTCTGCAAGACCTGTCATCATGAGTCCGATCTTTTCAAGATCAAATGCTCCCCTTGGCACAATACCTACCATATGGCCCTTGAACATTACAGAAATTCGATCACACAACTGAAAGAGCTCTTCCAAGTCTTCTGAGACCAAGAGAACTGCGACTCCCTTCTCCCTTAACTTCAAAATCTGATCTCTAATATACTGGGTGGCAGCCACATCCAGGCCATAGGTGGGATGGGAGGCCACTAAAAGGGACGGCCCTGCGCTTATCTCGCGGCCAAGGATCAATTTTTGGATATTTCCGCCTGAAAGGGTTTTTACAGGCACATTGATGGAAGGCACCCTGATATCGTAACGGATCATGATTTGCTTGGCCTGCCTTTTTATAGAAGAAAAATCAAGTAACAGCCTCCTGGCAAAGGAAGGTCTGGTGTGCTGCTTCAGCACGCAGTTTTCGTAAAAGGGAAGGCCAGGGGCCGTGCCGTACTTAATTCTCTCTTCAGGGATATGAGAAACTCCCAAGCGGCTTATTATGGAAGGAGAGGGCTTGGAGATCTCCTTGCCCCTCAAGGTAACTTGGCCTCCTTCAATGGGGCGGAGCCCAGTGATCGCCTCCACCAATTCTTGTTGCCCGTTTCCAGAGACACCTGCCACCCCAAAGATCTCTCCCTCATGGATCTCAAAATCAACTCCGTTTACCGAGTTCTCCCCCCTGTCACCCTTTACATTTAGCCCTTTGACTTTAAGTACCTCAGGCCCTTTGTCACACTCACTCCTGGATAGTTCAAAGTCGATTTCACGGCCCACCATCATGCGGGCAAGCTCCCGTTTGTCCAGTTCCTGCCTCTCCCTGGTGCCAACCACTTCTCCGTCTCTCAAAACGGTCACCCGGGTGCAGATGGAGAGGACCTCTTCCAGCTTGTGGCTGATGAAGATAATAGAATGGCCTTCTTTGGCGAGCTTTTTCAAGATGGTGAAAAGCCCCTGGCTCTCCTGGGGTGTGAGCACCGAGGTGGGCTCGTCAAGTATGAGAAGGTCGGCCCCCAGGAGGAGGGTCTTGAGTATCTCCACCCGTTGTTGCTCTCCAGCCGATAGCTGCCAAATATATGCATCAGGATTGACTTCAAGGCCATAGGCCTCCTTAAAGGATGAAAGGCGCCGGCCCGCCTTGCCCGTGGGAAAAAAGAAAGGTGCGGCCCTATAGGCCAATGCAATGTTTTCAAGTACTGTGTGGTTCTCAATGAGTTTGAAGTGTTGGTGGATCATGCCGATTCCATGGCCAATGGCATCTGAAGGAGATCTGAAGACCACTGCCTTTCCATTTATAATGATGCTGCCGCTATCGGGGCGGTAGAGGCCATAGAGTATGTTCATAAGGGTGCTTTTTCCGGCACCGTTTTCACCAAGAAGCCCCAGGATCTCCCCTGCCTCCAGGTACAGGGAAATAGACTTATTGGCGATTACATCACCGAACTTCTTGGTGATGTCGCGCATTTCCAGTCTTTTCAGCCTGCTCATGTTTTTTTGTGCCGGTCCTACACGCGATTATTCGAAAAAGGGGGCCCGCCCAGACCCTCTTCCAGGCACTCCCCCTTGTTGAATCTGCCCTTTCAGGAAAGACCAGGGTTTGGGTGTGGAAATTAACTGGT
>JAMOVZ010000180.1 GCA_027061865.1 Desulfobacterales bacterium | reverse complement strand
ATGTAATCCAGGCCTATATGGGAGGACGCCGAGGTGCTCAGGCTCAATAATGTTGACACCTTTTACGGCCCTATCCAGGTGCTTCGAAATGTCTCGTTGACGGTGGAAGAAGGGGAAATAGTCTCATTGCTAGGCGGGAATGCCTGCGGCAAATCTACCACCATGAAAACCATATTGGGCTTGGTCAAACCCAGGCGTGGCACCATAGAATTTTACGGGCGGCGGATAGACAAAGAGCCGCCATCCGTAATAGTAAGGGCAGGTATATCACCAGTTCTGGAGGCCCGCAGGCTGTTTCCGTACCTGACAGTCTACGAAAATCTCTTAATGGGCGCCTATACGCGTAATGACAAGCAGGCTATCCATCGCGACATAGAGCACTTGTATGAACTTTTTCCCGTTGTCAAGGAAAGAGCCAAGCAATTGGCAACGACTTTAAGCGGGGGCGAACAACAAATGGTAGCAATGGCCAGAGCCCTCATGGCAAGGCCCAAATTGTTAATTATGGATGAACCTTCAATGGGCCTTTCACCCCTGTATGTAAAAAAGATCTTCGAGATAATACAAAGGATAAATGAAGAGGAGGGCGTATCCATCCTGCTGGTTGAACAAAATGCAAACATGGCACTATCTATCGCCAGCAGGGGATACGTCCTGCAAACAGGTGAAATTGTTCTGCACGATACAGCCCGGAACCTCCTTGCCAACCCCCTGATGCAAAAGGCTTATCTAGGGGTGGCATAAGAAGGCGTTGCTTGGGATACCGATTAATTTTTAACAGGAGCTGAGGATGGACAAAATTGAAAGAGTGGATCGCGTGCTGGATGGAAAAGAGGTGGATTATCCCCCATTATCCCTTTGGTACCACTTCGGGGTTCAACATGGGCCCGGAGAGCAATTTGCCAAGATCACCTTGGAGTTTTTCAAGTTCTATGATTTTGATTTTCTAAAGGTTATGAATGATTATTTCTATCCCCCGCCACAAGGATTGGACGCGGTGAAAAGCCGCGAGGATCTAAAGAAGATAACCCCCCTCAACCTGGACGAAACTCCCTGGCAGGAACAGTTTAAGGCCCTTGACATACTTGGCCGCGAATTAAAAGGTAAGGCATACTTTGTTGACACCGTATTCGACCCTTGGCAAAGTCTGCGGCGCAGCATGGCAGGAGAAAACATAGCCGACCTCATGGAGACAGAGCCTGAGGCCACACTGGAGGCCCTGGAAATTATCACAGACAACCTGATTTCCTATTGTGAAAGGTCTTTGGGTTTGGGAAGCGCAGGTATTTTCTTGTCTGTGGCCGCAGCCCGCGAATTGATACCTCATGACAAATTTCTCACCTTTGTTAAGCCATTTGCCAAAAAGCTGCTTGAAGCCATCTCAGGTATGGGCAGAATGAACATAGCTCACATCCACGGCGAGGACCTTTATTTTGAAGACGTTATTGACTTCCCTGTTGATATATTCAGCTGGTGGGACAGAAGCTCGAAGGGGCCTTCTCTCCAGCAGGTCAAAAACTCCACCAGCGCATGTGTAATGGGGGGGATTAATCAAAAGCTGGTTGCCAGGACCACACCGGCCTTTCTCAAAAACCACGTCCGTGAGGCCTTGGAGATGGGTGGGAAGAGCAGATTTTTCCTTGCCAACGGCTGCAGCATAGACCCTTGGACATATCCAGGTTCCATTCTGGCAATTGTGAAAACAGCGCGGGAATGAGGCCAATGAATTTCCTGGTTGTGGATTGTGGCACCTCAGGATGCAGGGCTGCCGTAGTCTCAAGTAAAGGCAGGTTGCTGTCCCAGAGCAAAATTCCCATCACCGTGATCCGGACTTGCCGTGATACGGCTGAACTGGATCTGAACCATTTATGGGCACAGGTCCGTGCTGTCATCAAGAAAGAAGTTAAGAAACACTCCCCCTCCTCTTTTGCATGCCTTGGAATAAGCGCTATGCTGGGATGGGTTTTTTTAGATGACCAAGCTAAACCCTTAATGCCAGCTATTACTTATATGGACAACCGAGCCAGCGGTGAGGCCAAGAAGATCCTTGAACTGATTCCTCTCAATGAAATCTTTGCCAAATCAGGCCGCAGGCCAAGCCCATTCCTGCTTGCCCCAAACCTCTTGTGGCTGGCAGAAAACGTGCCCGATACATATCTGCGAATTCACAAGGTCATCGGGCTAAAAGATGAAATGGTTCACCGCCTGACGGGGGAATTACAGACCGATCCGAGCCACTTAAATTATTCTATGTTCTTTAATGTGAGGGAATCAAGGCTGGACCCTGAAATACTTAAGTTTCTGGGTGTTGATTCCTACATCTTTCCTCCTTGCGGCCTTCCTTCTCATATAGCAGGTCATATACGGGAGGGTGTGGCCAAGGAACTAGATTTGCCCAAAGGATTGCCCGTGGTCACTGGGAGTTCAGATGGCACGGCGGCCATGTATGGCGGGGGCATCCTGCAAAATGGGACGGCTGTATTAGTCTCTGGCAGCACGGACGTGCTTATGACCCGGTCCGATACTTACCCAGACGATCCGGAGCACATCCTTACTGTTAACACAGGGCCCTCTCCTGGCACATTTTTGATTGGGGGCCCTTTGGGTTTTTCCGGCGCCACCCTCTCCTACTTGACACAGCTCTTTCAGCAAGATGCAAAAAAACTTAACCGCGCTGCCGCCTCAATAGGACCAGCAGGCCCAGAACTACTATTTTCCCCCGGCCTAG
>JAMOVZ010000179.1 GCA_027061865.1 Desulfobacterales bacterium | reverse complement strand
GGTTTGCTTCTTGATTCCACACGGCAATGCTGCCAGGCCACTGGGAACAATCCAGATTTTCTACGGCTGCCTGCTGGGAGTCAATGCACCGGGTGGAATCACTATTCCACTGGGTACCTGATGGACAATTGCATTCCACTCTCCCTTGCTCGTCGTTCCAGACGGGTACGCTGCCCGGCCACTGGGAGCAGTCCGCTTGCTCAAGGGCTGCTTCCCTGAGGCTGATACACCTGGTGGAGTCCTCATTCCATTGTGCGCCTGCCGGGCATATGCATTCCACCTGTCTTGTTTGCGCATTCCACACCGGAACGCTGCCCGGCCATTGGGAGCAGTTTGCGTTCTGCAGAGCAAGGTCTCTTTCACTGACCGTGGGAGCCGTTTCTCCACTCCCGGTTTGGCCTGTGCTCCCTGCTCCGGCCACATTTGCGGTTCCAGACCGGCCTGTGTCACCACCGTGAGAACCGGCTGACCCTGTGGAGGTCTCATCAGTTTTTGTATCCCTGGCTGACCCGGATTCATCCTGTTCATCTTTGGCCTCTTCTTTTTTCTCCTGGGCCTTAAGCTGGTGGACCGCCCTTTTAAGGAGCTCTGCTTGCTGCTTCAAATGCATCAGGTAATCGTGGATCTCTCGAGCCCTGATGTAGGCTTCGGCCTCTTCTCTTTCAGCCTCCTTTTGGAAATATACCTTTAGTGTGGGATAGATGAAGTTCATGTAATATGAGGCTGCAAAGGAGTCTCTAAGGGTACTGTCTGCAAGGGCGGAACCGCTCTGAATCCGTGATTTACCATAATAAATGGCCGCGTTTTCGTAAGGTTTGTCCCAGAATTCGTATAACCTGCGGTTTATGCCGTCCTGGCCCTGTGTCTTGGCAAGTTCAACCCAGGAATCCTTGCCGCTCATCAGGGGGTACTTATTTTCCAAATATTGCATGTAAGCGGTCCACCAATAGTCTGAATACTGGGCGTTGGCCTCTTCTATGAATCTTTGTAGTGAATAAGTGATGATCTGGGCCCCTACCAAGGCCGTTCCTGATGTCCCGATTCCAAGCTTCCCCATGATGTATCCCTGGGAAAACTGATAAGCACCTATTATGGCTCTCAATTTTGCCCCGTCTTCTCCCTGTATCCCTTTCTTGATATCTCCATACAACGAGTAAAGGGAAAGGGCTGTGCCAAGGATCTTTCCCTTTTCTTTTAGCTGGTGGATAAAGGGATTCTTCCGGTTGGCCTGAACGATCTGTTTTACCTGGATGATGTCATAGCGACCCCACCCAGATATATTTAGCCTTTGAACAGGTACATTCATTAGTTTTTCTATTTGTTTAGTAAAAGCGCCCTCCCAGAGCTCCTCACAAAATTCCACAGTGTCCTTAAGGTCAAGGATATTCTGCAGCCTTTTCATGAAAAAGCTCTCAGAGGCCGAATCACTGTTAAGCTTTGCCAGTTCCCGCTTGATGGCCGGATCATTGACTATTGATTCGGGACTAAAGGTTGATGCATGGGAGGGTAGGGTGATAATGGAGAGCAAGAGAAATGAAACAAATACGATATTAACTCCGGCACTTGCCGCCTCTTTCCATTTCATAGAATTCCCTCCTTCAGGCCCGTGAAGGTGGGAATATTCAGTTGCTTGCTCCCACAAAAGCGCCAAGTGCCTGAATAGAAGTATGTTTTAAGTTCGCTCCTTATCAGATTTTCAGCATTTTTTCAATATCCGAAGATAATTAATCCAAGATATTTTTGGGCTTTAAAACAGCTTTCATAAGATCAATTAAGTTTGAAGTTTGGGGCACCCAATTCAATGCATAAAAATCAGGTTGTAAATAATAACCCTTAACTCAAGGAGACGGCATCTTCCCTCACTGCCTTAGATAATGCCATATTAAGTTCCGCCTTTTGTATTATAGGAGCTTAAAGGAAAGTGCCTGGCCGGATACATATCCTGTGGAACTATTGCTGCTATTCCCGTTAAGGAGCCAAATACTGGAAAAACGATCCCGCTTGCCTCAAGACCAGGGCAACAGAGGATAGGGACCGAGCTGGCATCAGCGGGAAAAACTATTATCATTAACAGGATAGACTGCGATCTGTGCTTGCACGCTGCATGGGATCCAATAGTAAGCTCTCCATTACCACATGCTGGACCATGGAATTGGCCCCGCAGGTGGCGGTGACACCCGCGTGGAGCTTCACAAAGGTTATAAGTATTGAGGAGAGTCTCCCCCTTGTCCGGGCCTGGAGGTGACACACGGATGTCTTCCATATTCGGGGGCCAACGAGACCATGAAGGACATTGCCGCCCAAGTTCACGGGATTCTAAAGTGTGAAGTAGAAAAAAAGAGGCGCACTCCCAGCACGTCTCCTTGAGGGCAATCCAGCGACTTGTCCTCTTTTCATATGTTAAGAATGTTCAGGCAATCAATAACCCTACTTTTTTTCTGTAAGCCGTCTCCAGTTCCGCAAGCCTATCACCAACGTTTTTTATATGCCTCTTGACTGCTTCGGCTGCAGCATCTGGGTCGCCGCGCAGTACCGCCGAGACGATTTCCACGTGCTCTTCATGATTGAATATGACCACATCGCTTGCTTTTACCACCATGATGATCTCTCTGGTCAAGTCCAGAAGCGCTCTGGATAGGGCCTGATAAAGTCTGTTTCCACACATCTCAGCGAGAAGACGGTCTACCTCAAAGCGGCGTGCTACAGTTTCAGTATGGGAGGGACCCATTTCC
>JAMOVZ010000178.1 GCA_027061865.1 Desulfobacterales bacterium | reverse complement strand
TGGTAAGGTTAATGTCCCCGCCTCCTCTATTCCAATATTTGCCCACCATCCCGGCTATACCAAGGGGTGTGAGACCGGCTACGAATACATTTTTTATTGAAGCAAGGGCACGGTGCAGAAATGAGAAGGCGCCCTCGATTTTCCTGTATTCCTGTTCAGTGTCAGGATTCCATGAACGGAAATCCTCTATCATTTGCAGATCCCTTCTGAATTCAGGGTTTCTCAAATCCAGTATTGGCATGTCGTTCCAAGCTGCCGGCAGTACTGAAGGCATAAGGGCACTGTCCCTATGACCAAGATAGAGTGCCACATCACTTGCCATGTTGATATGGGCCTGTTTCAAGATGGCGCTTACCCAAGACTTTATTGCCTCTGGCTTGTTGGGAAGGATGAATATTGGATTGCTGGGCCTGAGCCATTCTTCTAGTCGTTTTTTGACATCCTCACTGTTATCCAGGATAACAGGGATAATATGCTTGCCAGCTTCATCTGCCAGTTCGATTTCCTTTTTTACCCATTTAGAATCCCAGGAATTTTCTGACAAAAATAGTGTTATGGCCGCAATATCATCAGCAGAAAGTGCTCTTTTTATCTCTTCGTCCAGGCTATGCCCAGCTGCTGGCATGAGGTCGTTTTTATCTAGCCAGGGGCTGACTCCGTAATAGGCACCCTTTGCAATAAAGTCGATGACCTCATTCTTATCTTTGTGGCTATAGCTTATAAATGTTCGGATAATGCCCTTCATTATTTTGACCTCCCAGGTTTTGGCTACGTTTTTTGTGGGTTCCATGGTTCCAAAACCCACTGCTGTTCTTGCACCTATACCGGAATATTGCAGGGCCTCTGCAAGGAGTGCCTCGGCACGTTCTAAGATATCGAGGGAATTTTTATTTATGGGAATAATTCGAAAGATGAAGTTTGTTCCTTCTTTGACGGCTAGGTGAAAAATGGGGACCGGGTATTCCACATCCATTGGAGTAGGGTAATCACCCTTTAGATAGCCCCTTTTTGTGAATGCTGTGCCATAATAATCAAAGTGGTGATTGCAAATACAATCAACATCGAGGGCGGGCCAGGTGGCCGGGTATGCCGAAAGTAAAATCACTTCCCCCCTTGTCAATGGTTCGTTTTCAGAGCCAAACATGTCTATAACGTGATGTTCTTTCCCGCACGTTGCTGCCCAGGCTCTACAAAGTCCCTTGATGGCAGTGCCTGGCAAATAGGGAACACCGCAGATTCTATCGAATAAAAAACCGTTTTCAGTAGGGTGGCTGTTTCCAAGGCCAATGGCCATGGAACCCGTCATCTTACATCCCAACTTCCTGCCGTTTCTGGCCTTTAGGATTCCATCCTGTCTTTGATGGATTTGTTCGAGGAGTTGTTGGGTCCAAGGCTCATTACTCAAACTGTTGAACTTGTCGCAAAATTCTTTGAGCCCATGGGAAACGGGCTTATCAAGGATGATGTTTTTTTCCCTATTGGTGCTCCAGCATTTAAAATATCTTTCGAATATCAGCCCTGGATGCACATCATTGTGGTTAAGCAACCTTTCAACCAGGGCCTGGTTGGGAATTGGCGGTAGCTTACTCATATCAACTTCCCTCCGGCCACAGGGCCTCTGCAATGAGCTTTGCCTGTTCTAGAAAGGTGAGGGCCTCCACTTGGGCAGCCTCATATTCAAAACGATTGGCTTTGATACACAGGTCAAGGAGCTGTTTCAATGGATTGTTTTGCTGCTCAAGGCTGGTTTTTGTCTTAAATGGACTTGATGGGCATTTTTCAAGGAGCCACTCAGCTAGCATTTTACCAATAATTTTCTCCTTATATTCTGTGGATGCACAAAGTTTGGCACCAACAACGGCAAGGCCATTCATTCTCATCTCCACAGGCAACCCCTTGAGCCTGGTTTTAATTTCATCACCACTGGTGCGATTCTTCAAATACTCATAGGCATATTTCATTCTTGTGCGTGCGAGGGAGCGCTCCTGTATTGTATTGTCTGTCATGTCAAACCTCCCTGCTGATGCGAATCTTCTGGTTGCAAGATGCTATTCCACCAGCACCATCCATAACCAACTGTCTCGTTTCCACCCAGTTGTACCTTTGATATGTCAACATGTCCTTTTGAAATCAAATTGAAAAAATCACCAACTGGGTCTTGATTCTTGGCACCTGGCCGTCTCATGAGGAAAAAGGCAAAAAGACTGTCTGGAGAAACAAATTCCTCATACCAAAGGTTTCCCTTTTCCGTGTCTCCATCAGGGGATTGCCACTTGGATGCAGTCTTGCCACTGGTGAGCTTTATGCGGGCCTGAACGGGCAAACATCGGTTGGCAAGGTCCAGAAACTCCTTATCAGGCAATATAACAAGGCCTTCCTTGAGTAGCCTGCCAGTACCTTGTTCCCTTTCTTCAGAAGGCAAGAGTTCGGTTAGAAGTTCGGCGATCTTTGCCACCTTTTCCGTATAGAAGACTTCCGTTTTATCAAATATCAAATCCTCAATAACCATTACATGACCGCCCAATGGCTCATCTGCCACTAGAACCCGTTTTGGATTCAACCCTTTAAGAAAGTTCGTCAATGGAAAGCTAACATCGAGGCCAAATGTACGAAGATTCCTTGCCAGTTTTTCTAGTACCAGGAGAGATGTTGCAAAAACAAAGGGCCTGTTGAGTGAACGAAACGGAAGGGCAATGGTTTGAGCCTCTGTAAAAATGAGACTGCCAGCCTGG
>JAMOVZ010000177.1 GCA_027061865.1 Desulfobacterales bacterium | reverse complement strand
CTTTGAAATTAATTGTTTCCTGAATTCCTCCAGTTCAGCTGGAGAATTGATCAGCGGCATATCCTCCTCCTACTCGTAGGCCTCTAAGACTTCAGATACTTCAGATGGGGTAATCCTGCCATAGCTCTTTCCATCGATCTCCATAACCGGCCCAAGGGCACAGCAGCCCAAGCAGTTGACCGTCTCAAGGCTGAACTTAAGATCCATGTCAGTCTCGCCCGGATTGATGCCAATACGATTTTGAACCGCTTCAAGGATGCGGGGAGCTCCTCGCACGTGGCATGCAGTACCCATACAGATATGTATTTCATGGCGGCCTTTGGGAACTAAGCTGAAGGCCTTGTAAAATGTAGCCACATGGTGGATCCGGCTCAGTGGGACTCCAAGTTTTTCACTAATAAGCTCCAAGGCCTCTTTCGGAATCCAGCGGTTTTGGGCCTGGATCTCCAGCAAAATCTGAATCAGGTGACTTGGGTCGTTGTTATGTCTTTCTATGATTTGAGCAACCTTTTCTCTATCCATCGACTCCCCTCAATCATCCCATTCCTGGTTAACGCCTAGATCGCAGCAAACTTTTTCTGCTCCAAGTCGAATCTAACAAGGCCCTGCCTCGAGAGGGTGCTTAAGTGGTGCAATACCTCGGAGGGCTTTTCTCCAAGCCTCTCAGAGAGCTCCGCGGTGGAAAGGGGGCCATGGCCAAGGAGCAGCATTATTTCGCTCAAGTTGAGTTTTTCCACAATCAACTCATCTATCAGCCGGTCCACATCTTCACGGGCGAAAAACTCCCTGTATGCGGCCTCGGATTTTTCAGGCACCCTAAGCCTTTCCCGCTCCACCAGCCTGATATAAGGGACAAGTTTGGCAAGGGCTTGGAGCTTCAGGTTCAATAAATCTTGGCTCAATCCCTCGCTCTCGCCCAAGGGGCCCAACTCCCTAATCTTGTGGATGAAGTCCTTTACCACCTTCACAAACAGGATGCCCTCGGCAGAGGACATGAACCGAATCTCAAGCCTTTCGGGATTAAGCCCGATTTTCTGAAACAGCTTCCTGCATATGTTTACAAGACCGAGGGCATAGTAATTTCCCTGGGTGGTATAGTTGCACTCCCCTAGGCGGCAGCCTCCAATGAACACACCGTCCATGTTATTCATTAACGCACGCAGTATGAATTGGAGGTCCACCCTTCCGGAGCACATGACCCTGATAAAACGAATTTCAGGAGGATACTGTAGCCTGGAAACTCCAGCCAGATCAGCAGCCCCGTATCCTCACCAATGACACACAAAGCCAAGTATTCTTGGCGTAAATTTTTTAGCCGCACCCATAACTTTATGGCTCCTTTCACATGGCCGCTACGGCCTTTTCCATTTCTTCTTCTATTTCTTCTTGGCCAGCAGCATCGATCTGGCTAAGCAGCTCTTCATCTGTAAAGTGCTTTAGCTGAATGGCGCCAGTGGGACAGACAGCATTGCAGAGCCCATCTCCCTTGCATATGGCTGGATTTACCATCGCCGCCTTTCTCTCACCCACTGTGCGGAACTCTATGGCCCCGTAAACACAAGCCGTCATGCAGGCAGCACATGCCACGCATTTGTCCTCATCCACCACGCAGATGGCCCCTGAGCTTGTCACCGTGTCGTGGGAAAGAAGAGTAAGGACGCGGCTTGCTGCCCCATTGGCTTGATTGATCACTTCCTGGATGTGTTTGGGAAAATGTGCCGTGCCGCACAAATACACGCCTTCTGTGGAAAATTCCACTGGTCTCAACTTTACATGGGCCTCTTTGAAGAACCCGTCAGGCCCCAGGGTTACCTTGAAAAGCTGAGAGACCGCTTCTGCGTCCTTTGCTGGGAGCACTGCAGAAGACAGCACCAGGTAGTCGGCGTCAATGCCGAATTCCTGGCCAACAATTTCCTCTGTAACAGCCACCCTAACAAACTCTTTTCCCCCCTGAGACACCAGCTCCACTCGTGGGGCCCGGTCAGGCTCATAGCGGATGAATTTTACATCCCTTTCAGAGGCCTCACGGTAATAATCCTCCCTGAATCCATATGTCCTCATGTCTCTGTATAGGATATAGACATCTGCTTCGGGGTTGAGCTCCTTTATTTTGAGGGCGTTTTTGACCGCCTGGCTGCAGCAAACCCTGCTGCAATAGTTCCTTTCCTCATTTCTGCAACCCACACACTGGATCATTACAAAGGTCTGTGAGCCGGTGAGGCCCTCGTCCTGGGTTGCCAGGCGCTCTTCAAGCTCAAGCTGAGTCAGAACCTTGTCGGTTTCACCGTACAGGTACTCTTTCGGCGTGTACTCTCTGCTCCCAATGGCCAATACTGTGGCTCCGTGCTTTATCCCGGCAGTCCCCCTGTGAGATTTTACCCTGGTTACGAAGTTGCCAACATAACCCGTGGCCTCCAATATCTCAGAATTGGTGTGCACATGAATAAGGGGGTGTTCATAGACCTTGGATCTTAAGTCACTGAGATATGACTGCACATCCATTCCATCCAGGGTGTAATGGATCCTTCGGGCAACACCGCCCAGCTCCGAGTCCTTTTCAACCAAGTGGACCTCATGGCCCTGCCTTGCGATGGAAAGCGCACAGGTCATGCCTGCAATACCCCCTCCCAAAACCAGGGCGGTCTTGTTTACAGGAAGCTCAATTTCCCGCAACGGCTCAAGCACTGTGGTGCGCGCAACCGACATCCGGATCAGGTCCTTGGCCTTCTCGGTCGCATTTTCTTTCTCCTTTGCATGAACCCAGGAGCAGTGCTCCCTGATATTTGTCATTTCAAGCAGGTACTGGTTAAGGCCCGCCTCTTTTAATGTGTCTTGAAAGAGGGGCTCCAGGGTGCGGGGGCTGCAAGCCGCGATTATCACGCGGTTGAGCTCCTTTTCCTGGACCATGTCTATGATTTCCTTGGCGGCATTGGTGGTGCAGGAGAAGAGCTGTTCCTGGGCATGGACCACGTTGGGGAGCCGCTTTACATACTCCACCACCTCTGGGACATTTATGACCCTGCCGATATTGGCACCACAGTGGCAGACAAATACCCCGATCCTTGGCTCCTGGCCCAAGACATCCTTTTCCTCAGGATATTTCTTTTCCTTGACCAGTTTCCCCCGCCTGTAGTTGAGCAACTCTCCGCACTGGGAGCTGGCCCCGCTTGCGCCAAACACGGACTCGGGTATGTCTATCGGGCCTTGAAAGGCACCGCTTACGAATATGCCAGGCTGATTGGTCGCCACTGGATTTGTGGGTTCCACCCGGCAAAAGCCGTGAGGTTCAAGCTGGAGGCCAAATTTTTCAGCCAATTTTAAGGCATCGGCAGGAGGATTCAACCCAACTGAGAGGACCACCAGGTCAAATTCCTCCTCTTTTACACCTTGATCTGGCGTGGCATACCTCAGCGTGACATTATTGGTCTCTGGTATCTCCCTTCCAAGGGATACATAACTCCTTATAAACCTTACTCCAGGTAGATTTTCCGCCCTTTTAAAGTAAGGCTCAAAGTCCTTTCCGTAAGAACGGATATCGTTGTGAAAGATGGTGGCCTCAAGCTCTGCGTCGTGTTCTTTTGCAAGGATGACCTGTTTTTGCGTATAGGTGCAGCACACTGCAGAGCAATAAGAGTTGTCCCCTGGAGTGACCCTTCTTGAGCCCACACACTGAACCCAGGCAATGCGCTTGGGGTGTCTTCCGTCAGAAGGCCTCCTTATCTCACCCTCAAAGGGCCCGGTGGATGAGAGAAGCCTCTCAAAGTCGAGGCTTGTAATCACATTGGGGAGCCTTCCGTAACCATAATCGTTTTTCAGCCCGGGGTTGAATATCTCAAAGCCGGGGGCAAGGACCACTGCTCCCACCTTTATTTCAACCCTCTCAGGTTTTTGGGTAAAGTCTATGGCCTGATTTCCGCAGACCGCCTCACAGATCTTGCACTTTTTCTCTTTTAGATAAAGGCACTCTTCGTCAATATAGGTGATGAGGGGCACGGCAAGGGAGAAGTAGATGTGAACCGCCTTGCTGGTGCACAGCCCTTGGTTGTAAGGGTCTGGGATCAGGACTGGGCAATTTTCAACACATGTGGTGCATCCCGTGCATTTGTCCTCTATAATATACCTGGGCTTTTTGGTGAGGGTAATTCTAAAGTCTCCGGGCTGGCCCTCCACCGACTCCACTTCTGTGTAGGTGAAGATCTCTATGTTGGTGTGACGGTCGGCCTCGACCATCTTGGGCGCAAGTATTCATGTGGAGCAATCATTGGTGGGAAAGGTCTTGTCGAGCTGGGCCATCTTGCCGCCCAGGGATGGGGATTTTTCCACCAGATACACCTTGAATCCAGCGTTTGCCAGATCCAGGGAGGCCTGGATCCCACTGATTCCGCCTCCCAAGACCATCACATCCCCAAACTTGCCCTTCCCTTGGTCCTTAAAAAACTGGTGGATCTTCTCCTTCAAAGGTACGCTTTTTTCCACTTTAATCACCCCGTCTGACTAGGATCACTCTCAGGTATTCCTCCTAAACCAATTCCACAAGCAGCTCTGTGAGGTCTTTGACCTCAAGGGCCTCTGTGGCTTCCAGATTGATCCTGCTATCCTCGAAGTTGGTTATGCAATAAGGGCACGAGGTCACCAGCAGTTCTGCCCCAACCTCCATGGCCTGCTCAATCCTCAGATCAGAGAAGCGCTCTCCTTTGGGTGTTTCCATCCAAATGCGTCCGCCCCCGCCGCCACAGCAAAGGCTGTCGACCCGGTGCTCAGGCATTTCGTAAAGTTGCGCACCCGTTATGCCCTTCAAGATTTCACGAGGCTCATCATATATGTTGTTGTGGCGGCCTTGATAGCAAGGATCATGGTATGTGAGTTTCTTTTGCAGCTCTTTCGATATATTTAGCCTTCCCTCATCAACCAGTTGCGCAAGAAATTGGCTGATATGGATCACTTCAAAATTCACTTTGAATTCAGGATATTCATTCTTGAAGGTGTGATAGCAATGAGGGGAGGAGACCAAGATTTTTTTGACCCCGTGCTCCACAAAAGTCTTTATATTTTCTCTGGCCAGGCGCTTGAAAAGCTCTTCATCACCTGTCTTCCTGATGCTCTCCCCACAGCAGTTCTCTTTTTCTCCAAGGATCCCAAAGTCAACTTGGGCCTTTTGTAGGAGCTTTACCGTGGCTTGGGCCACCTTTTTCAACCTGGGGTCATAGCAGAGATAGCAGCAGGGGAAGTATAGGAACTCCATTTCCTCGGTAAAGGGCTTCACCGAGAGGCCTTCGGCCCATTTGGCCCTGTCTTTCCGCTCCTCGCCGAGGGGATTGCCTTCCCCTACCAAGCTGCCCCTTGCGGTTTTAACCGGCTGGACAGGTGTTGGAAACACACCATACTCGTTGGCGATCCTTCGCAGCGCAATGGTGGAGTCAATCTGGCGGACATCACGGGGGCAGTGCTGAGGGCACCTGCCACAGCTTGTGCAGCGCCAGATCTCCTCGCTTTCAATCTCGGTGAATCCAAATACGGCTTGGCGCACGATCTTCCGCATGCTGAAGGTGGTGACCTTGTTCCACGGGCAGAGCGTATCACACAGGCCACACTGAAAACACCTCTTGAAAAGATCGCCCCCCTGCTCCTTTATTAATTCAACGATCTCTTTGTAATCAGCTAAATTTTCCACCGTTTCTCCTATCTCAGTCTACTCTTCTTTGGCCTCTGAGAGCCTGGCAAGGGTCTCCACTATGTTATCCAGTCCGTACTTGTCGATTAATGCCTCAAGACCCACTTCCAGCTCTTCGGGCCTCTCCTCTTCCTCTTCTTCCACTTCCCTTTCCTCGTAAGTGAGAGCGTCTGCCAAGCACCACTGAACACACCAAGGCTCTTTCAAATCAGGATCGCTCTCACACATGTCGCACTTGAGGGGGAGCCCGGTATCAGGTTCTTTGAAACGATCCCTGGACGGGCAAGAGGCCCTGCAAAAGGCGCATTCATCATATTCCTTTCCGTCAATCACATACTTGTCCCTTCCCATACACTCGGCCGCAGTATACTCGCCGGCATAAACGGGGACATAGATATTCCTGACGGCATCACAGATTACATGAATCCGCGCCTTGGCCGGATTGTTGCTGCTATATTTAGGAGAGGAATGAAATGCACTGCAGATGACCTCACAGGCCCTGCAGCCATTGCATTTCTCTACATCTATTTTTATGGTCTTGATGGTCTTTTTTTTCTTCTGAGCATTCACTATTCATCCCTCCGCCCTATTGTTCGGTGCTCTTGTCTCCTGCCGAGGCCCCCTCGGGGGTGGAACTGTCTCCATCCTCAGTCAGCACGCCCCTCTCTATAAGTTCCTCGGCCACATAACCCAGGCCCAGTTTTTCCAAAGTTTCCTTTGTGGGGATACCTTCTTTATTCCATCCCTTGAACTTGTAATACTCATCCAGCAGCTTGGCCTCATATTCGGGGAACCGTTTCTTCCAGTGGTCCTCGGGAGGCTTTTCATCCTCCCTCCTGAGGCCGAGTCTGGCATTGATGGCCCTTACCAGATTGCGGTTCCTGTGGGTTATCTCCCAGAGTCTGTCCTCATCAATATCCAAACCGGTCCCATAAGAGATAAATAGAGGGAGATTATGGATGTGATACGGCGGTTTAAGAGGAAAAGAGGAGAGCCCTGCACAAATGCCGGTGCAATCATCAATATAGTGCATGTACTCTTGCCATTCCACTAACTCACAGATGAGGTCCGGTGGTGGCCAAAAGGGGAATGCATACTCTCCCCGGGGTTCCCATTTTAGAATAAATTCCTTGAATTTCTCTTCTTTTCCCGTGGGTGGGTGGATCCAATCCTTGACAAACTCCTCCCTGTAATCCTTTGGAAGGGGAGCTTGGGGCATTTGGCCCTCGATCTGGGTGATGCTCATTTTCTCACCCGTGGCGTACATGATGTAGTAAATGGGGTTGAGCATGCCCAGCTTGATTACCATTTGCTCGTGCTTCTTGGTGGTGTTGTGGTCGTAGGCCTCGGCACCTTTGCCGATCCGCCTGGCGGCCCAATAGACCCCGTCGGCCAATATGTCACCGATCCCTTCCCTGCGGGCAATCTTGTGTAGCAGATAGTAAAACCTCTCCTTGTTGTCCTTGGGAAAATCGGGCAGGTCCTCGTCGGTCAGGATCCCGTCTTCATACAGCTCAATGGCGAAGGCCATCACCTGAGGCGTAGTATAGCCGTCCAGGCCGTATTCCTGGGCAATGCCTGCGATCTTGAACCCGAAGTCCAGGTCATCGGCCATTGCAGCCATCACGTATGTGAGCTTGGAATAGCACTTCATCATGTACCTGTGAGTAGGGAGCTCAGGATGGGAGATTATGGCCCCACACTTCATGGGGCAGTTGAAGCAACTTACCAGCCGCTCCACTCTTTGGTCCTGGGTGCGTTTCCACTCCTCTGCACGCTCTTTTGTCCAAAAATCTTTTCTCCTCTGGCGTGCATGGCCCCAGGCAAAGCTGGTAGTGTGCCACTTTTCATCATGGATGGCCATCTCTTGAGGGGAGCCGATTAGAGACAGTATGGCAGGCACTCCCTTGATAGGGTTTTGGACCCGCACCTGGATGTAGTCGAGTATGTCATTACAAAGCTTCAGGAACTCCTCAGGCCGGGCCAGGTTTATCTCCTTTGTGCCACGGACCGCAATGGCCTTGAGGCCCTTGGATCCCATGACAGCGCCTACACCACCACGGCTGGCGCTAGAGCGTCCGTGTTCCACCGAGGCATAATAAACACTGTTTTCCCCAGCCAGTCCAATGGCCAACACCTGGGCCCTGGGTTCGTTCAGTTCCTCGCGGATCATGGTGGCAGTCTCCAGGGCGCCCTTACCATGGAGGTGGGAGGCATCCCGGATTTCCACTTTGTCGTTGTTTATCCAGAGATATACCAATGAGGGGGATTTGCCGGTAATTATTACCTTGTCATACCCGGCAAACTTCAATTCGGGGGACCAGAAGCCGCCCATCATGGAAAACGCAAGCAACCTTGTCTGAGGAGAAATGGTGGTGGCAATGGTTCTGTTGGCCCCTACCGCAGGGGTCCCGCAAAGGAGGCCTGAGCTAAAGATCAACACATTTTCAGGAGAAAGGGGCTCTACCTCAGGGGGCACCCTATCCCATATGATCTTGGCATTGGTTCCAAGGCCGCCCAAGTGAAGCTCTGTCAGTTCTGGATCCGTTGCCACCTTTTCAATGCTTCCCTTGGTGAGATCCACTTCCAAGTTATATCCAGTCTCTGCATATCTCATTTTGTCCCCCTTGCAGTGTCATGCCTATGGTTAAAATTTCTATATATGGCGGGATGTTACACCTTCCTCACCACATTGTGACTACATAATAGCTATATCGTAACTACCTGTCAAGCTGAAATCCCGAAAAGGTGGAGAGAGTCTTTCAGCTTGATTGGCCGCTAATGATGCCTGAGTCATTTGGCCCCTTAAAGGAGAGGCGCCGGATGTTTGTAAGGCCAATGGCGCGAAGCATTTGAAAAACCTCTTCCTCCGAATAAGACCTGCCCTTTTCAGTGTTTATTAGCATATTTAAAGAAAAAAGTGCCGGGAAGAGAGGGCTTGTGCCCCCTTTTTCCAGGAAAAAGTCGTGGATCAGCAAAACACCCCCTGGCACCAGGGCCGCAGCCGCCTTTTTTAACACACCGAATACCTCATCTGGGCCCAGTGAATGAATTATGTGGGATAGCCAGATCACATCATGTCCTCCAGGAATCTCTTGGGTCAGGTAATCGCCTCCATAAAAACCAATCCTCTCTGAGAGCCCATACTTTGTGATAGTCTCTACCGCATAGGGCCTTGTGGAGGGAAGGTCAAAGACAGTGGCCTTTAGCTTCGGGTTTTTCAGGCAAAAATAAATGGCATAGGTCCCAGGACCTCCTCCCAGGTCCAAAAGTTTTTCCCTGCCACTCAGATCCACCGCCTCCGCCACCTTGGGAGCCACCCCCCTGGCGGTATTATGCATGCCGAGGATAAAGGCTCGCCTTTCTTCTTCGCCGCCCAAACCTTTCATAAGAGGCTGCCCGCTCCTTACTGCTTCCGAAAGCCTGGCCCACCCCTTTATGAGATTCCAGTGGTGAAGAATCATGTAGCCTACGTAATCAGGCGAGCTTTCGACCAGAAACCTGGAGGAGTCTTCTGTATTTTGAAAAGAGTCGGCTTCCTTTATCAAAAGACCCATGGCCACCAGGGCATTCAGGAGCGGTTCCAGCCCCCGGGGAGAAGATCCAAGTGTAGAGGAGAGGTCTTGGAGCGAATGTGGCCCTTCCTTCAAGGCATCAAAGATACCAAGCCTTACCCCAGTATGAAGCACACATGCCTTCCAGTAGTCTCCTGATAGTTGAAGCAGCCTCCCGGCATTCCATCTGTCCATTTTTGTTCCCTCCTGAAATTATGTTTCCTATTATTAGCAGTATCTGCCACCAGCTAATGCATATCAAGGGCATTTTTCCATTTACCTTGACCGGCTGAGGCCCCTGGTCTATAAGGGAGAAAATAATGGTTGGAGGTTTAAAAATGGCTAAGAGAGGTGGCGTGATTTTTTATTTTTTGGCCCTGACGGTGATCTTCCTTGGGGGGGCCATTTGCCCTCCAGCCCAGGGGGCAGAATTTGTGGCCGACATGGTGATGAGCGGCCCCCAGGGGAAATATACCGGCAAGATATGGGTTAAAGGGGACAAGGTAAGACAAGAGATGCAAATGATGGGGATGAGGCAGATCAGCATAATAAGGCAGGACAAGAAGGTGGTGTGGAACCTCATGCCACAGCAGATGGCCTATATGGAGATGCCCCTTAGGCCAGAGCAATCCCTCGCAAGCGAAAAAGATCTTGATAAGGCAGGAGCCAAAAAGTACTTGGGCAAGGAAAAGGTAGGGGGGTTCACTTGCAAAAAATATCAAGTCATTCCCGAAGATCCCCCGGGGATTAAGCATGTGGTGTGGATAGCTACGGAACTGGATTATCCTATTAAGGTGCAAACCGAGATGAACACAGGGACAATTGTGATGGAGCTCAAGAATATAAAGAAGAAAAAGATCCCTGATTCCATATTCCAGATTCCCGAAGGCTATGAAAAGATGAACATGCCCATGATGATGCCTGGCATGCAGCAACGCCGATAAGAGGAGTGAAGAGTCAATGAAGGTACTGGTTTACGGCTCTGGTGGCAGAGATCATTGCCTGGCTGACAAATATGGGGACAGCCAACACGTGGACAAGGTCTATTTCGCCCCTGGAAACCCTGGCGTTAATTACACGCCGAAAGGCAAGCGCGGCCTCATAGAAAGGGTGCCCATAAGGGACTTTCAAGATGTGGCGGAATTTTGCAAAGAAAAGGGGGTGGACTTGGTTGATGTGGGTTCTGAAAATCCCCTTGGTGAAGGCTTGGTCGATGTGTTAACTGGCCACGGCATCCGTGCCGTGGGCCCCAGGCAGGAATTCGTCAAGATTGAAAGTGACAGGGCCTTCACAGATGATCTGCTCACCGAGATCGGTGTGCCCAAGCCTGAATACAAGGTGTTTGATAACCCTGAAGAAGCGCGCCGTTATGTGAGAAACATAGGCTACCAGGTGGTGGTAAAGGCCAATGGGCTTGCAGCGGGCAAGGGTGCAATAGTGTGTGATGATGTGGAAGACGCAGAGGCTGCAATAGAAAAGATCATGGTAAAAAAGATATTTGGGGCCTCTGGCGACAGGGTGGTGATAGAGGAGCGCAAATACGGCACAGAGATAT
>JAMOVZ010000176.1 GCA_027061865.1 Desulfobacterales bacterium | reverse complement strand
AGAAACCACACTATGCCTCCAATTGCCAAAACGAGCATAAGCAAGCCCGGGGAAAAAACGATGCCGCTTAGGGTCTTGGTATTGCCCCTGTCATCAGTGGAGTTGACTCCCTTTTCCTCTCCCGGCTCCTCGGAACCCCTAATCTTTTGAAGTGCCTCGAAGATAACGCTCATGCTTTATCAAATCACCTTTACACTCATCACTATAACCAATTCCCTGGTCTCATACCTGTAACCCTCATTCTTAAACAGATATCCCAAAAGCGGGATAGAAGACAAAAAGGGAACACCTCGGACATCCTTTTGTTTGTGCCTATCTATCAGGCCTCCCAAAAAAACCACGTCTCCACTTCTAAGAGTGATGGTGCTGCTCATCTCCTTGATTTGAACCTTTGGCAGAGATATGCTGTCCGAAGCTCTTTCACTCACGGGAGTCGGTTCTATGCTTTCAGGATCTACATCACTTTTTATAGGGTTGATTAGCAGTGTGATCAAACCATCTTCATGGATGAATGGGATCAATCCTAAGATAAGGCCATCAAAAACAGTGGATACCTCAACATCCGTGGTGTCTCGGCTCTCATCTCCTACAAAGGTTGTGGTTACAGAAACACTCTTTTTGTATGTAAAGGACGTACCCACACTAATGATCGCAGGCTTGCCATGTTTTGACCGGATGATGGGGTTAGATACTATCTTGGTATCTCCAAACATCTTGAGAGCGTCTATTGCCACATCAATGTTAAAAGATTTTGAGACCCCAGAGAGGACGAGCCCCCTTCCAAGGGCCCATGCTGCGCTATTTAGTTTTGTGGCACCCCTTGCCTCTCTCCTTAGGATCTCCCAATCAATCCCATAAGCATAATTGTCTGAGAGGCTTACTTCAATTATTCGCGCCTCAATAAGAATTTGTCTGACCATAACTTCGCGCAAGTGATTGATAATTTTTGAAGCGGTTTTGACAACACTTGGGGTATCCTTTAGATAAAGTGTCCCCGTGATCCTGTTAAGGGAATACTTGCCTTGATCTGTCATCACGCGCTGGAGCATTTGCTCCAATAAATCATAGACATTACCCTTTTTCGTTCCAGTCCCAGAGACCCTGAAACTTCCTGATAGCCCACTAGCAGTCTCTGCCTCCCCTGCCCCCAATACGTCTCCCCCCACATCAAATACCATATCCACATTGGTGTCCATGAAGTTGAGTTTGAAAAATTTTTCTTTATAAGGGAGTACGCGGATCACGTTATCCCGGACTTCATAGCAAAGGTCTTGTGAGCTTAATACTTCCCTTAACAATGTTGAGGCAGGTACATCTTTAAAGTTTAATGTGACAAGTCTTTTCTCTGAAGTAATGGAAGGATCGATGATGAGATTCATGCCGACTGATTGGGCCAATGAATATAGCACCAACTGCAGATCCTCGTCCACCATTGAAAAAGAAACCAAGTGATCGTCCAGTGGATCATATTTTGGCTTGAGAGGCTCCAATTTTATATTTACGGGTTCCTCTCTTTCTAAGTTGTTAACCAAATATGTCCTATCAGACTCAAGCTGCTTTGCCTCCTCTACCACCCTTTTCGGTATTGTACTATGAGGGGGAGGAGGAGGTTCTCTTAATGAATGGGGCCCCCAAGAACACCCGCCAAGGGCCAATAGAAACAAACATGCAATGAACGAGTTTTGGATCTTCACTTCTCCTTTTCCCTCCCCTATCCTTCCTCTCCAGTTTGGTCAAACACCTTGGGCCTCTCAATTCCCGATAGGACCACGGGTACCCAGTGTTTTGCCCCATTCTTTTCAAGAAGCACCGAATCGGCTTTAACATCCAGGATCCTGAGCCCGCCCTCCGTCTTTGCTCCTTTTTTGTAAAAGGTGCCATTAATTACGCAAAATCCAGTAGTTCCTGCTGAAAATGCAAAGCTCACCCTGTAAGGAAACTCTTCTATAAGAAGCCGCCCCCTTCCAGCGGCTTCTGCCAGTCCTGCCCCCCCCTGTACCCGTTCATCTCCAAAAGCTGACAAATCAACCAAGAGGTTTTTGCCCATAGAAGCCGAATGCAGTCCCTTCATGAAATCCTCCAGCTCCACCATGCGCCTGATCACCTCTGGTCCTGGAATATGTTCCAAGCGGTTGAGAGCCGCCATTTGAGAGGGGCGCTTTCTGGGCACTTCTTCTTTGAATACGACCCAAGTCCACCCCAGCCCCGCCAGCACCACGAGTATCCCACAGCTTGTGGCTAATGTGATCAGGTGTTTCAGCTTCATCAAATAACCTTTTTTAATCTGGCCATGAACTCTGATTCCTGGATAGATGTATTGAATGAGGACTGCTCCGCCACATACCCGGCCCTTGCCATGCCTTTTAAAAACTTCTGGTAAACCTTATGTGCCTCGTCAAATGGCATTGTGGTCTTCACATAAACCTCTACCTCCAACCCCCATTCATGATACTTTGCGTCTAACTTTTGCACCTCTGCCTTATTAGGCAGGATGAAACTTATGAGGTTAACCAGGTCTTTGAAAGATGGACTTCTGACACATCTGTTCAGCAACCCAACAAAGCTCAGCGAATCTTGATATTCGATCCTCTCTATCTGCGCTATCGCCCGCCTTTGCTCGGCAAGTTGTGTATTGTTCTGCCGGATTAGTTCTCTTATCCCAGAATTCTTTGCTGACAAGTAGAAGTGTCCCAAAAACATTGCCCCTGCCATAGCAGCCACTGTAATGCCTACGACT
>JAMOVZ010000175.1 GCA_027061865.1 Desulfobacterales bacterium | reverse complement strand
GAGAAAAGATCAGATGGCCGAATGAAGGTTAAAATCTTCATGAGCGGCCAGCTTGGCAAGGAAAAGGCTGTATTGGAATTGATGAAGATAGGCCAAACCCAAATGGCATTGACGGGCGGTATCTTCCGCACCATGTTCGCCAAGGAATATGACCCTATTACCATCCCCTTCTACTTGCCTTCCTGGGAAGTGGTTAAGGCATACTTGGAAGGGCCTCTGGGCAAAAAGATTGGCCAACTCGCCGCCCAAAAAGGTGGTGTTATTGACTTCGGCCCCCAAAAACGGGCTCCCCGGCACATGACCTCAAACAGGAAGATTCTTGGGCCTGATGACCTAAAAGGATTAAGGTTAAGGCTACCCGCTATCCCTATATGGGTGGATGTTTGGAAGGAATTGGGAACCCTTCCGGTCATAATCCCTGCCCCGGAAATCTATCTTGCAATGAAAACAGGCCAAGTTGATGCCCACGAGAACTCGCTGGTATCTCCATATTCCAGGAAACTCTGGGAAGTTCAAAAATACATTATCCTCACCGGCCACGTGTATTTTCCATGGCATTGGGTGGCGAGCAAGAAATGGTTTGAGGGCCTTTCCCCTTCAGATCAAAAGTTAGTCCGCCAAGCCGTGGAGGAGGCCAGGGCATATGGAAGTGCGGTTGAAGATGAAAAGGATGCTTTCTATGCAAGAGAGCTGAAGAAGCGGGGAATGATCTTTATAAAGCCTGACAACGAAGCTATCCGCAAAAAGGCCCAGCCAGCTATACAGCGGGCTGTTTCAAATTTAGATCCCGAAGTGGCAAAGGAGGTCAACCGTCTTATTGAGATGTATAAATAATTCTCGTACTAACCTTTCTTTAAAAAGCAAAACAAGGCATCCGGTTTCACACCCTGGGGAGGCCGCATCAAATGCCCCAGGGTGTGAAACTTAGGTAAACGGCTCCATGCGAACGTTACTGAAACTCTATGATATGGGCGCACTCTTTTGTTTTTGCGCCATGATGGGATGTGTCTTGCTAGAAGTCATAGCCCGCAACGTGATTCACTTCCCTACAACATGGGCAGAAGAACTTTCACGGTTCATGTGCGTTTGGACCGTGTTTTTGGGGGCCGCTGGGGCCTGGGCCCGCAATACCCATATTGTTATTAACATCCTCCCACGGCGCCTAAGAGGCCTGCCAAAGAGACTGTTAACCATTGTCCAGCTCACACTTAGCGCTATTTTTATTCTCTGTGTATGGATTGGGACCATACTCATAATGATCCAGCAATATGAGGCTAAGACGACTGCTCTTGAAATTAGTATCAGTTGGTTCTATTTGGGGCTTTTCATTGGGATTACAGGCATCCTTATCTTTCATGCTCATATTGTGGTGCTGAGTTTAAAAGGAACGCATTCCCAGGACAGTACTTCAACTTAGGTCTATCCCCAATGCTAACGCTGGTTTTTTTTGTTGGTTTGCTCATAGTCTTATTCATTATAGGGGTCCCCGTATGTGTCTCCATCGGGTTGACATGCCTTGCTGTACTCTGGTTTGAAAATGGCTTGCAGGGGATTCCCCTCTCTCTTCTTCCACTCAAGATGATGCATGGGGTAAATAACTTCCCCCTCTTGGCAGTTCCATTCTTCATCCTCGCTGCGAATGTGATGAACAAGGGCAGTGTAACCCCCAGGATATTTAACTTCGCAAACGCACTGGTAGGCCATTTACGGGGAGGTCTTGGCCACGTTAATGTGCTAGCGAGCATGATATTTGCCGGAATGTCAGGCACTGCCGTGGCAGATGCAGCTGGGCTGGGGGCACTTGAAATCAGAGCCATGCGTGACCTGGGCTACCCCCTCAAGTACAGCACTGGCATTACAGGTGCTTCTTCTGTCATTGGACCAATTATTCCACCAAGTGTCGCAATGGTAATTTATGGATGGCTGAGTGATGTAAGTATCGGCGCCCTCTTTATTGGCGGCCTGATTCCCGGGCTCATGCTGGGCCTTGCCCTTATGGCTACCACTATTGTCCTTTCCTATCGAATACCCATGCCCATGCAGCCTAGAACTTCATTGAAAGAAACATTAAGGCTGTCACGCAGGGCCGCCCTTTCCTTGTTAACACCCTTAATTATAGTTGGCGGTATTTGGTCGGGCACCTTTACTCCTACGGAGTCTGGAGCAGTGGCCAGCACTTACGCTATATTTTTGGGGGCGGTGGTTTACAAAGAGATTGGCTTCAAGGAATTGATTGAGGTCTTTAGAAACACTATTGAATTTACAGCCATCATTCTTTTTATCATCTCCATTGCCGGACTTTACGGCTGGCTCCTGGTTAGGTTGCAGATCCCCTTGACTTTGGCCGAAAGTGTCGTAAAGGTAACCACGAGCCCCACACTGCTCTTGGTAATACTGATGGGGTTTTTCCTTATTATCGGATGTTTTATGTCCGTAATAGAATCTGTGTTAATTTTCACCCCAATTATGGTGCCTATGATCAAGGTGATGGGGATTGACCCGCTTTTTTTCGGGGTTTTAATGGTGATTTCTTTATCAGTGGGAGTCATTACACCGCCCTTTGGGAATGTTATTTATGTATTGGTAAGCATCACCAACCAAACCTTCGAGGATGTAGTCAAGGCCTTATTGCCTTTTTTAATTCCTATAATCGCGACAATTTTTGTCCTTATCTTATGGCCGGATCTTGTGACATACCTCCCTAACCTCTGGATAAACAGGTAGAGGCGCGATGGGCACCTTATCAA
>JAMOVZ010000174.1 GCA_027061865.1 Desulfobacterales bacterium | reverse complement strand
CCTGTCGTGAATCAGCTAGGTAAATGGGATAATTTGGTCCCGAGGCGTGGGCGAGCGGTTGATGTCTGCTACTATGGCTTTTTGTACCTGGGTGTAGTCGGCCTTCAAGGGGATGATTTCAGTAAATGCCCCTTTATTGGAATACTTGGGTTCAAAAAGGGCGGGTATGTAAAGGCCGGTGAGTTTGCACAGCTCCGCGAAGAGCTCTTCTTTATGTTTGATTCCAGAATCCTTTGCCTCCCTTAGAAGATTGACCAACTCCACGATTACCTCTTCTGCCTCGCCGATCACTATGGCGTCGAAGAACTCGGCTACCGGCTCTGGATTGAAACAAGCAGGCCCCCCTGCAATCACCAAGGGGAAGGGCTTGGTTCGTTCCCCGGCCCAAAGAGGTATCCCTCCGAGGTCCAGCATATTCAGGACATTTGTATAGCAGAGCTCGTGCTGGAGGCTGAATCCCACTATATCAAAGCCTCCCAAGGGCCTTCCCGACTCAAGCCCCCAAAGCGGGATCTTCCGCTCCCTCAGCTCCCTTTCCATGTCGGGCCAAGGGGCAAATACCCGTTCTGCCCAAACCCAGGGAATCTGATTCAACACATGATAGAGGATCTTTAGGCCAAGGTGGCTCATTCCCACTTCGTAGACATCAGGGAAGGCAAGGGCAAATGACAACTTGACAAGAGAGGGATCCTTTTTGACAGCGTGGATTTCTCCCCCCAAGTAGCGGCTGGGCCTCTTTATCCTCGAGAACCAAGGCTGTTCAAATATGTCTGAAAGGCTTATTTGTGACATACAAGTTCATGACTACATGGAAAATATCCTCAAAAATTTCATTATTTCAGCTTTTTGGCTTTTGGGCAAGGCTGTCGTGACTATTGGGCTAGGAAAAAGGCCCCTCATAGGGGTTATTGGGGACAGAACTGCTGCTTGGGATGAGAAGGCAACAGGATTGTAAACAAGGCCCCACCTTGGGGATGGTTTTCAGCCCTAATGGAGCCTCCCAGGCCATCCACAATTCTCTTTACTATAGCCAGACCAAGGCCGGAGCCCTCCTCTTTGGTGGTGAAGAAAGGGGTGAAGATCTTAGGCAAGACCTCTGGCGGGAACCCCTTACCAGAATCCCTTATCTCTATGACCACATTGGGGGTGGAATTGTCCACCACCGAGATCCTGGTCGAAACCTCCAGTGTGCCCCCAACATCGATTTCGTGTGAAGCGTTTAAGAGCAGGTTCCAAAGTACTTGTTTGAGCTGTTCAGGATCCGAGTAAATGGGTAAGGGGCCTGCCAGGCGGGTCTTCAATTCTATTTTGGGGCTCCAATAAGGGCTGTTTTTGAAAAGCTCCAATGTGTCAGCTATGAGTTGGTTAAGGTCAAGGTCCACATAATTGGCCTTTTTTGGCCGCGCAAAGAGCAAGAAATCTTTCACTAATTGGTTTAGGCGTTCCACCTCCGTCATAATTATGTCCATAAGCCTGGCGCTGAACTCCTTGTTCCCATCCAGCTCCTTTAGCATCTCGATTGACCCACTAATGGAGGCCAGGGGATTGCGGATTTCGTGGGCAACCCCTGCTGCAAGCTCGCCAACCAAGGCCAGCCCCTCCACCTTCTTCATCTCTTCCTCTATCTTTTTTATCTCGGTCATGTCTTGGAATACCAATAAGGATCCGCCTCCGTTCCTGCTAGAGAGTTTGAGAGGGGAGAGAGAATACCTTACCTGGAGGTGCGTGCCGTCAGCCCTAGTGATATCCATATCCAGGTAGGGCTGGTTGGGGGCGAGCACACTGTTTGGCCTCCCCACATGCGCGTGCTCAAGGGTCGTGCCTGAAAGGGGAATCACATCTTTGATCTGCTTGCCCAGGGCCTCATCTGATCTAATACCAAAGATCTTTTCTGCTGCCGGATTAAAGAGAATGACCCTTCCCGAGGCATCAAGGGCGATCAGGCCCGCATTTATGGACCTTATAATGGATTGGTTGAGAAGCTCCAGGTTAACCAGGTCGGTCTTAGTGGCCCTGAGCGCCACAGACGAGCGCCTTTCCCGCTCGGAGAGATAGCTTGCAAGCAGGGCCACAAGGTAAAACCCCAAAACGTTAACAAAGTAATTGTAAAGGATACCGGTTGATCCAATGAGATGGGCCCCTGACCCCATGGTGGAGCTTGAAGATGTGCCCCAGTGAAGGTAAAGCAATAGCCCGTAGAGTAATGTGGAGGCCGTAGCGGTGATAAGGCCCCCCTTGCGGTACAAGAGTATGCTGCCAGAAATTATTGCCAATACATACAGCAGGGAAAAGAGGCTGTCTTTTCCACCGGTCACATGGATTATCCAAGTGGTAAGCATGGTATCGCCCAAGACCTGGGCATAGGCAAGCGTTTCGAGGTTTTTCATGACCCTGAGGGCAGCCGTGTATACCAAGGTCAATAGGTAGATGACGGCTATGACCAAGAAGTGGGAGGTCTCCAGGTACCCAAAGTAGGTCTCCTCTCCCCTTATCTGGAAAGCTATGCCCGCTCCCAGGAACAAGGAGACCAGCCCTATCCTGAGAAGCATCAGGGTCTTTAGCTGAGACCTGAGCCTTGATTCCCCTGGTTGTGGAGAAGATCTTTTCATGTCATGGAAAGGTGGCCCTGCGATTTCTTGGAATCAAAAAGGGCTCATCGGGTCTAGATAAGCATGGCTTGGGATTAGCCAAATGCTGCTGCCATCTTGAAGATTGGCAGATACATGGCAATAACCAGCCCACCGATACTGCCGCCCAGGAATACCATAAGCATGGGCTCGAGCATGGATGTGAGGGCTTCAACCGCGGTATCCACTTCGTCATCGTAGAAGTCTGCAATTTTTTCAAGCATAGCGTCCAGGGCGCCTGTGGCTTCACCTACAGAGATCATTTGAGTAACCATGGCCGGAAAGATATCTGTCTCTGCCAAGGGCTCGGCTATGGTTTGGCCCTCGGCAATGCTTCCTCTGACTTCTTGGATAACCTCCTCAAGCACAACATTTCCAGATGTCTTTGCTGTGACATCCAAGGCATCCAAGATGGGGACGCCGCTGCTGATCATGGTCCCAAGGGTCCTAGTGAATCTCGCCACCGCCACCTTCTTGAGAAGGGGGCCAAATACAGGAAGCTTCAATGCAAGGGCATCGGTGTGTCTGCGGCCCTTTTCGGTCTTTCTATAATACCTGAAAGCCCAAACGAGCAGGATAAAGGCAACGATTATATAGTGAATCTTGCTTTTGACAAATCTGCTGAGGTTCACCACAAATTGTGTGGGGGCAGGAAGTGCCGAGCCCACTCCCTTGAACATGTCCTCAAACACTGGGATCACAAATACCAAGATGATGGTGATCACAATGATGGCAATGCCCATGACCACGGCAGGATAGGTCATGGCGCCCTTAATCCTGGCTCTCAGCTTTTCTGCCTTTTCAATATAGGCAGCCAAGCGCTGAAGGATGGTGTCGAGAATACCCCCCATCTCACCAGCGGCAACCAGGTTTACAAACAAGTCATCAAATACGTCAGGATGCTTTTTCAGTGCCTCGGCCAGTGTGGACCCGCCCTCTACGTCCTTGGTCACCTGTTTTAGTATCTTTTTAAAGGTCCTGTTCTCTGTCTGCTCAGCCAGTATAGTGAGCCCCTGGACCAATGGAAGCCCCGCATCTATCATGGTGGAGAATTGTCGGGTGAAGATTACTATGTCTTTCCGTGTTACTTTTGGCTGCAGGAAGGATACGTTTTCAAACAGGTCTTTAGGTTTGGGCTTGAGTTTTTTTATAGTAAGGTTTCGCCTCTTGAGCTGCATTGCGGCAATTTTTTCATCCGCCGCCTCAATTTCGCCCTTTATGGTTCGGCCCTTTCTGGTGACCGCTACCCATTTGTAAACCGGCATATGTTCCTCCCTGGGTGGTTACTCCTTGCCCACAAATAGGCATAGGGGTAACGGATAGCTAAAGGTCTGATCGGCACTCTATGCCAAAACCTTAAGGGTAATCGTTGAGCCCGTTGGGGGGGCAGTTCATGGCTCAAAATACTAGTCATAGACAAGATATCAACCTTGCAACGTATTGAATTTTATTAGGAGTGTCAAGGCGCATCTTCTTTTTAAATTTCCCGAAAATTACTGCTCTTTATTCTTGACAAGTTAGGGATTCACGATGTTATATGAAGCGTTTATGAAACCTGCGGCTGCTAGCCTGATTGCGGGGCCGTTCCGGTTTCAGCGGATACCAAAATAAAAGCTAAGAGGAGGTAAATGGCTGTGGGTGAAGTTACTGCTCCAATGGGAGGAAAGGTAATTGATATCAAAGTGAAACCTGGTGACACAGTGAATGAGGGAGATGAAGTGGTGATCATAGAGGCCATGAAGATGGAACTTCCCATTGTGGCCAATGAGTCTGGCACTGTGAAAGAGGTAAAGTGCAATGTGGGAGATGCAGTAGAGGCAGACGCGGTGCTCCTGGTTCTTGAATAATTCCGGCCTCCGCCTTGGTGTCCTAGCCAAAGCCGATCAAACAGTCCCGGGAGAATGCCCTATGGATATTGAGGAAAAGATCAGAGAACTTGAGAGGAGAAACAGAGAGGCAGAGCTTGGAGGCGGTGAGGATCGCATTGCCAAACAGCATGCCAAAGGCAAAATGACCGCCCGGGAGCGGATCGATTATCTCCTGGACAAGGGGAGCTTTCAGGAGATCGACAAGTTTGTGGTGCACCAATGCTATGACTTTGGCATGGAAAAGAAGAAGATTCCTGGCGACGGTGTGGTCACAGGCTATGGCACCATAGACGGAAGACTCGTATTTGTGTTCTCTCAAGATTTTACTGTTTTCGGCGGGTCCTTGAGCGGGGCATTCGGCCAGAAGGTTTGTAAAATTATGGACTTGGCCCTCAAGAACAGGGCCCCCGTAATCGGGCTAAACGACTCAGGCGGGGCTAGGATTCAGGAGGGCGTAGTAAGCCTGGGTGCATACGGGGAGATCTTCAGGCGCAATGTGTGGAGCTCCGGCGTAATACCCCAGATCTCAGTAATAATGGGCCCTTGTGCTGGGGGGGCAGTTTACTCCCCAGCACTGACCGATTTTATCATAATGGTCAAAAAGACCAGCAACATGTTCATTACGGGCCCTCAAGTGATAAAGGCGGTGACTCATGAAGAGGTAACTCCTGAAGAGCTCGGTGGGGCAATGACCCACAACACCAAAAGCGGTGTGGCCCACTTTGCCGAAGACGATGACAAGGCAGCCCTTGATCGTGTAAAGGATCTCCTAAGATACCTTCCGCAAAACTACCTGGAAAAGCCCCCTGCTGTGGAATGCACTGATGATCCCAACAGGACAGATCCTGAACTCAACAAGGTCGTCCCCACAAATCCTAGGATCCCTTACGACATAAAAGTAATCATCCAGTCAGTGTTGGATAACAACCACTTTCTTGAGGTACACAAGCACTATGCCCAGAACATGGTGGTGGGGTTTGGCAGGCTCAACGGCCAGGTGGTAGGCGTAGTCGCCAATCAGCCCAGGGTGCTGGCGGGCTGCTTGGATATAGATGCCTCAATAAAGTGTGCAAGATTTGTGAGGACCTGTGATTGTTTTAATATCCCCCTTGTTACTTTTGTCGATGTGCCGGGTTTTTTGCCAGGGGTGGGCCAGGAGCACGGCGGAATCATAAAGCATGGCTCCAAGGTGATATTTGCATATTGCGAGGCCACGGTACCAAAAGTCACGGTTATTACCAGGAAAGCCTATGGTGGGGCCTATGATGTGATGAGCAGCAAGCATCATGGCGGTGACATAAATTATGCCTATCCCACTGCTGAAATCGCGGTGATGGGCCCTGAAGGGGCAGTTAATATCGTCTTCCGCAAAGAAATAGAAGCCTCTGAGGACCCAGAGGCCACCAGAGAGAGGTTGATAGAGGAGTACCGGAGAAATTTTGCCAGTCCCTTTAAGGCCGCAGAGCTAGGATATATAGACCAGATCATTTTTCCTGAAAACACGAGACCCAGACTGATTCACGCCCTCACCATGTTACAAAACAAGCACGAAACCATCCCGCCTCGCAGGCATGGAAACATCCCCCTTTGATCCCTTACTGATCTTATTGTTGAGAGGCCTTGAATTTCTTTGACAAGAGCGTGCCAGAGATGGACATGCAGATAAGGATTACTACCAGCACCACAAACACGCCCACATAACGCAAAAGGAGCGTGCTGAAAATCCAGGTCCATGAATCCTTCCTGATGGTTATCACCACTCCATTACCCGAGGATTGGGAGGGTTTGGCTATGGTAATGGAATGCCAGGGACGGTTTCCGTCATCTTCAATGTAGATCGCATGGCCCCAGTCCCGAAACTTGATATCTTTCATATCAGATAATGACTTTTTATAAAAGGCCAACACCTCTGAGAAGCCCTCTTGCGTCTTGAGGACCAGCTTTGAGTCGGTTTGCTTCAAGACCTGGGCATTTGGGAAAATGGGAGCCTCGAGGAATTTCTCCACCGCCGGACACTGCGAGGCGGCCGAAACCAGTATCCAAATCATAGTTGTGATGAGTATCCTCATCTTGGGGCTACTCCTTTGTCGAATAGGTTGTCTAGTCAAACATGGCGATAAACATGCCAGCTGCGGCTGCAGAGCCTATAACACCAGCCAAGTTAGGGCCCATCGCATGCATGAGAAGGTAGTTGGTCTTGTCATACTTTTGGCCCATGAGCTGGGAGACCCTGGCTGCCATGGGAACTGCCGACACACCGGCAGATCCTATGAGCGGGTTTATCTTTTCCTTCAAAAAAATATTCATCAGTTTTACGGTCAGGATGCCGCCCACTGTGCACACAGCAAAGTCGAGAAGTCCCAAGCCGAATATGAAAAGGGGCTTCCAGCTGAGAAAATTGTCAGCGTGCATAGTGGCCCCGACCGAAATACCTAAGAAAATGGTAACCGTGTTCATCAGGGACTCTTGCGCCGTCTCAGTGAGCCTTCCCACTACTCCGGACTCTCTCATGAGATTGCCAAACATGAACATACCCATCAGTGGAGTTACTGAAGGCACAAGCAAGGCAATTATGCCAGCGGTGACCAATGGGAAGATTATCTTCTCCTGCTTGCTTACAGGCCTTAGTTGTTTCATTTTTATCTTTCGTTCTTTATCGTTTGTAAGGAGCCTCATTATGGCAGGCTGAATCAGGGGCACCATTGCCATGTACGAGTAAGCAGCCAAGGCATTGGGGCCTAACAATTGGGGGGCCAAGTGTTGTGTCAGGTATATGGTGGTTGGGCCATCAGCGCCACCTATGATGCTTACAGAGGCTGCCTCCTTGAGAGTAAATCCAGCCAACACCGTGCCTGTAAAGGTCACGAACACGCCAAGCTGGGCACCCGCGCCTACAAGCAGGGTCTTGGGATTTGCTATCAACGGGCCGAAGTCTGTCATTGCACCCAGGCCCAAAAAGATGATACAGGGGATCACCTCCCATTCCAGGCCATAATGATAGAAGATCCGCAAAAGCTCCCCATGGCCGTGAGACCATCCCATTAGTGGCACGAGTGGGAAATTGACTATGAAGATCCCAAAACCTATGGGAAGCAGCAAGAGGGGCTCATACCTCTTCGCAATGGCCAGATAGATAAAAAAGGCTCCAACAGCCCACATTACCAGGAGCTTAAAACTGAGGTGAGAGAGTCCAGTGGTCAAAAAAACCCCTTTTAGCAGATCCAGTACTTCGTTTGCAGTCATGGTTTTTGAAAACTCCTTCGGCTTCCTTTGTATGGGCTTTAGACGGGAAAAATAGTGTATTACTTTTTTAGTTACATTGTAGCTATAGGATAGCTCTAACCAGGTGTCAAGACGAAAAAATGTTTGACACCCAATAAGTTCATAAAATAACTTTCCACACTGCGAGAATCGATGGGCCGATATTAACCGATATTGCAAGTTTAGTTAAATCTTTATTAAAAAAGTATACGGGGGAAAATCAGCATGTCTCACGGAGATAAAACCTCTGACATATCCAAAGCGCTTGACAACTGGTCCAAAGGCGTTGAAGAAAAGCTGAAAAAATACCCGGAGAGAAAACCTGAGTTTGTCAACACCTCTGGAATACCCATAAAGCGGCTTTATACTCCGTTGGATTTCCATGAGGATGAATATTTAGACAAGCTTGGCTTCCCTGCGGAGTTCCCCTTCACCAGGGGTGTCCAGCCAACCATGTACAGGGGCCGTTATTGGACCATGCGCCAATATGCGGGCTTTGCTACCGCAGAGGAGTCCAATAGGCGTTACAGATTCCTCTTGGAGCAGGGCCAGACAGGATTGTCCGTAGCCTTTGATCTTCCCACCCAGATCGGATACGACTCTGATCATGAGATGGCAATTGGTGAAGTAGGAAAAGTGGGCGTTGCCATTGACTCCTTAAAGGACATGGAGACCTTGTTTGAGGGAATCCCTCTTGACAAGGTGAGCACATCCATGACCATAAACGCTCCGGCCGCTGTCCTCCTTGCAATGTACATCGCTGTTGCCGAGCAACAGGGAGTAAGGCCAGAGCAGCTTCGTGGCACTATACAGAATGACATCCTCAAAGAATACTCCTCCCGGGGCACATATATCTTCCCCCCAAAACCCTCCATGAGAATTATTACCGACATCTTCTCCTATTGCGCTGAAAACGTGCCTCTTTGGAATACTATCAGTATCAGTGGATATCACATTAGAGAGGCCGGCTCCACCGCTGTCCAGGAGGTGGCCTTTACCTTGGCAAACGGGATTGCCTACGTGGAGGCTGCCATAAGCGCCGGGCTGGATGTGGACAAATTCGCCCCGAGGCTTTCATTTTTCTTCAATGCCCATTTGGATTTCTTTGAGGAGGTGGCAAAATACAGGGCTGCCCGCAGACTCTGGGCGACCATAATGAAAGAGAGGTTTGGAGCAAAGAATCCCCGGTCCATGATGATTCGCTTCCACACACAGACGGCCGGCTGCACCCTCACCGCCCAGCAGCCCATGAACAATATAGTGAGGGTAGCTTTTCAAGCCCTTTCCGCAGTGCTTGGGGGAACCCAGTCGCTCCACACCAACTCAATGGATGAGGCGCTTTGCCTGCCATCAGAGGAGGCGGTTCAGGTGGCCCTCCGAACCCAGCAGTTGATCGCGTATGAAACCGGGGTAGCTGACACTGTTGACCCATTGGCCGGCTCTTACTACGTGGAGGCGCTTACCAAGGCGATTTATGACAGGGCAGAAGAGTACATCAAAAAGATAGATGAGATGGGGGGCGCAGTGGCTGCGATTGAAACGGGTTTTATTCAAAGGGAGATTCAGGATAGCGCCTATAGATATCAAAAGGAGATAGAAAGCGGTGAGCGCATAGTGGTAGGAGTGAACCGCTTCCAGGTGCCAGAGGAAAAGCCCACTGATCTATTGAGGGTGGACCCGGCTGTGCGCATTTCCCAAATCAAAAAGCTTGAGGCCCTGAAAAAGGAAAGGGACAATCACAGAGTGGCCGAGTCCTTGGCCAAGTTAAAAAAGACCGCTGAAGGAGAGGGCAATCTCATGCCTCCCATTCTGGATGCGGTAAAGACTTATGCCACATTGGGTGAGATATGCGGTGTTTTGCGCGAGGTATTTGGTGAATATCAGCCTTCCACCACTCTAGGCTGAAGCTCCACGGCAACAGAAGGAGATCAGGCATATGGGTCATGAAAAAAAGATCAGGGTATTGGCTGCAAAACCGGGACTTGATGGGCACGACAGGGGCATAAAGGTGCTTGCCAGCGCCTTGATGGATGCCGGGATGGAGGTGATTTACACCGGCCTGAGGCAAACCCCCTCCCAAATAGTTGAGACCGCCATACAAGAGGATGTGGACGTTATCGCCATGAGTATCTTGTCGGGCGCACACGACTATCATTTTCCAAAGGTGATGGAGCTTTTGAAAGAGAAGGGGGTTGATGACATCTTAGTCATAGGAGGGGGGATCATTCCGGATGAAGACATCCCCGCGCTCAAGGAGTGTGGAATCGCGGAGATCTTTGGCCCGGGCACAAATACTCAGGATGTGGTGGATTTCATCAGGAAAAATGTAAGGCGAAGTTAAGAAATCCCCCCTCATCTAGTAGAAAACGGGGCACGAGGGGGGATTATAAATAGTTACTTGTTTTTCCACACGGGCTTTCTCTTTTCCAAGAATGCCTTAAGCCCCTCGTTGGCATCCTCGGTTTTCATAAGCTCGTTTAGATATATGTCTTCAATTAACTTAAGGGATGGCTCCAGATCGTCCATTAGTCCTTTCATGATGGCCTTCTTGGTGAGCCTCAGCACCTCTGCGCTTAACTTCAAATAAGGCTTTACGAACTCCTTGGTGCCGTCTTCCAACTCGTCTGCGCCGACCACCTTGTTTATCAAGCCCATCTGGAGGGCCTCTTGGGCCGAGACGATCCTGCCTGTAAGGATCAGCTCCATTGCAGCCTTGCGGCCAATGATCCTTGGCATAAGCTGAGCCGCAATAGGGGGAAATACTCCCACCTGGATTTCAGGCTGGCCGATCTTGGTGTTGTCTGCAGCAATCACCACGTCGCAGAAGATCGCAAGCTCGCACCCGCCCCCCAAGCATGATCCGAACACAGAGGCGGCTGTGGGCACACCAAGGCGGTCCATGAGCCTGAAGATACGGTGAAAGACTTCAATCATCTTGGGGGCAAGGTCGCCCATGTGCTCGCCCACGTCCACTCCTGCGGAAAAGCACTTTCCTTCGGCACGGAACAGTATCACTTTAAGGTCTCTTTTTCCTTCCCAGGCCTCAAGTGCGCTGTTGATCTCCTCCAT
>JAMOVZ010000173.1 GCA_027061865.1 Desulfobacterales bacterium | reverse complement strand
GAATTGGTTGCAAAGGCCATACATGAATTGGGGCCAAGGAAAAACGGCCCGTTCGTCCAGCTAAATTGTGCTGCCTTAAACGAGGCACTGCTGGAGAGCGAACTTTTCGGCCATACAAAGGGGGCATTTACAGGTGCGTACCGTCACCGTATAGGCAGGTTTGAGGCCGCCCACGGAGGAGACATCTTCCTGGACGAAATTGGAGACATACCTCTGTCAATCCAGGTAAAACTGTTGCGGGTCTTGGAAGCAAAGCAGTTTGAGCGCGTTGGAGACCATATCCCCATCTCTGTGGATGTAAGGATAATTACAGCCACCAACAAGGACCTTCAAGAACTGGTAAGCCGAAAGGCCTTTCGGGAAGATCTTTTCTTTCGAATAAATGTGATACCCATATTCCTCCCCCCCCTTCGTGAGAGAAAGGAAGACATCCCCCTGTTGGTGGACCACTTCCTTCGGGTGCTGCGGGAGAGGACCGGAAAACATATTATGGGGCTCTCCCAGGAGGCCATGGAAAGATTCATGGCATATCAGTGGCCTGGAAATGTCCGTGAGCTGAAAAGCGCTCTTGAATATGCCTTTGTGATAGGAGAAGGAGATATCATCTCCCTAGGCCAACTCCCTCCCCAGCTGGTCTCCACCACCTCCAGGCCCGTGACCTATTTGAGTTCAAAGGAGCTAAGTGAAAAGGAAGCCCTTGTGGAGGCATTGAAAAAGACCAAGGGCAACCAGTCTCGAGCCGCCAAACTGCTGGGTGTGAGCAGGGTGACAGTCTGGAACCGGATGAAGAAGTATGGGATAGATCTAAAGAGGTTTCCAGTATCAAACCAGCCTTAAGGGGCTAGGTAAAGGAAAGGATCTTATGGGCAAGTTCTTGTACAGAGCGGGCGGCCTTGCTCTCGGGCACCGCCTTTACAAAAGGCACTTGCTGCCTTACAGAGCGCATCACTTCTTCGTCATACGGGACCATACCAAGAAGACTTAAGTCTATATCTAAGAATTTTCTCGCAGCACCAGACAGGGTCTGGTAAGCCCTGAGCCCTTCCGTGCTATCCTTTGCAAGATTTATCACCACCCTGAACCTGTCCAATCCGTATTCGTTGTTGAGGACCTTTATCAGGGCATAGGCATCTGTGAGAGAGGTGGGGTCAGATGTGGCAATTACCAGCTTTTCATCTGCAAAGGCGTTAAACCAAAGCACAGATGGCCCAATTCCTGCCGAGGTATCCATTAGTGTCACGTCATAGGCATTGGCCAGCGCCTTGAGGTATCCCCCTAAGATATCCCGTTCTTCCGGACCCAAGGTCACCATCTCGGGAGTGCCGGAGCTTGCCGGCAGCACCCCAAGATTTTCTTCCAGGTGAATCACGGCCTCTCTCGGATCAGCCCCCATATCCAATATGTCTTGAATGGTGTGCTTAGCACTGAGGCGCAGCATCACATCCACATTGGCAAGCCCAAGGTCTCCGTCTATCACGAGGGCCTTTTTCCCGGTTTCCGCCAACACGTAGGCAAGGTTTACGGAAAGGGTGGTTTTGCCAACCCCGCCCTTACCGCTGCTGATGCATATCTTCATCTGATAATCCAGAAAAAATATATTTTTTTAAATTCTGCCTGGCCACTATCCCTACAATTAGGTCGTCCAATGTAGAGCGTTCCTTTAACCTAATTTAGGGACTAGTGACAAAAGGAGGAGTTTTAGCTCTTGGAGGGGGAAGAGCTCAAAGACAGGGCGGCCTTTTCTTCCTGGGTGATTTGGGTGGGGGTTGGCTCTTCTTTCTTGGTAGGGTAGCAGACCTGGTTCCTGCCGTTCTGTTTCGCATCCATAAGGTACCTATCGGCCCTCTTTATAAATTCAGAGGCCGACAGATATTCCCTCGCAGTGTACACATCAACACCAAAGCTTGCAGTTATGGGGATGGCCTGCCTCCCGGTTTGAAGGGGGGATTCAGCAAGGGCCGCCCTCATGCGCTCTGCGGCCCTCACTGCTTGGGGGAGCCTGGTTCCCGGAAGTATTATGGTAAATTCCTCACCACCATAGCGGCAAGGGATATCAATCCGCCGGATCCTTTTCCGCCATACTTCCGCGCACCAACGGAGGGCAAGGTTTCCGGTTTCGTGGCCAAAGGTATCGTTTATGTATTTGAAATGATCGAGATCTATCATTAT
>JAMOVZ010000172.1 GCA_027061865.1 Desulfobacterales bacterium | reverse complement strand
GGAGGGGTGGTTTTATGGACGCAGCAAAACCAAGGGTAGGGATAGTTATGGGGTCTGCCTCTGACAAGGATAAAATGAGAGGGTGTGCGGAAGTCCTGGATGAATTGGGCATCCCCTACGAGGTGAGGGTGATTTCGGCCCACAGAAGCCCTGACTTGGCCGTGGAGTATGCCACTACTGCTCAGGAGAGGGGCATTGAAGTAATAGTTGCAGGTGCAGGCTGGGCAGCGCATCTTGCAGGATTTATGGCAGCCCACACCATAGTGCCTGTAATAGGTGTCCCCATTGACTCATCCGCCCTCCAAGGCCTGGATTCCCTCCTTTCCACGGTTCAAATGCCCCCAGGCATCCCTGTGGCTACTGTCTCTATCGGCAGTGGGGGAGCCAGGAATGCAGGATATCTGGCAGGGGAGATATTGGGGTTAAAGTATCCAGAGATTGTGGAAAAGCTGAAAAAGGCGAGGGCTAGGTTCAGGGAAAAGATAGCCAAGGAGGAGATAGCCTGGTAAAGATCATTAAGGTTGACCCCCAGATACCCTCTGCCACGGCCTTGGAAGAGGCGGCCCAGGTCCTTGAAAAGGGTGGTATTGTGGCCCATCCCACGGAGAGCTTTTACGGCCTGGGGGTTGATGCCACAAATGAAAGGGCGGTCTCGCATCTCTTGAAACTCAAGGGGCGGCCTGAAGGGAAGCCAATCTTAGTGCTAGTGTCCTCTGTTTCCATGCTGGAGCGATATGTCACCCAAGTGCCCCCCTTGGCCATGGAGTTGATAGAGGCCTTTTGGCCGGGGGGACTCACCCTGATTTTTCATGCTGCAAAGGGAATACCGGAGAAGCTCACCGGGGGCGGTGGAAAGTTGGGTATGAGGCTTTCCAGTAACCTGGTAGCGACAAGCTTGGTAGAAAGGCTGGGGAGGCCCATGACCAGCACCAGCGCAAACCTGAGCGGTATGCCTCCACTTGTGAGTGCCGGCCAGGTAGCAGATGCCTTGGGTGAGGGGATCGATCTTATAGTTGATGGCGGAGACACCCCCGGGCAAAAGGGAAGCACGGTGCTGGATACCACATCCTATCCCTTCACCATAGTAAGAGAGGGATTGATTAGCAGGGAAGAGCTCAAAAAAGTCCTTGGGCCGGAAGCCCTGTCTTGAACCTCTCTTCATCTCTTAGGTGCCTTGAAGGCCCTAAATAAGAGAAGCAGATAGAAAAAAATGGATTACGAGCGTTTCCTTTTTCTTTTCTTTGTATCTCTTAATCCTTTTAGGATCTTTTCAGGGGTAATGGGGAGATCCTTGCACCTGTAGCCGGTTGCGTGGTACACGGCCTCTGCAATGGCCGGTGCGGTTGGTGACACCAGCCCCTCGCCCACCTCCTTTGCCCCCATTGGTCCTTCCGGCTCGTAGGTGTCAACTATGGCGGATTTGCTTTGGGGCATATCCATTGCGGCCGGGATCTTGTAGTCAAGGAAAGTGGTGTTGAGGGTTTTGCCCTTGTCCATAACGAACTGCTCTGAGAGGGCATAGCCCAATGCCATGTGTATGGAGCCCTCTAATTGCCCCTCTGCCGCCATTGGATTGATGACCGTGCCGCAGTCGTGGGCAGTCCAAATCTTTTTGACCTCCACCTTCCCTGTCTCCTGGTCAACGGCCACATGGGCCACCTGGGCGCCAAAGCTGAAGGCAGGGGTAACGAGGCCTTTCCCCCTAGGGGTGTAGTAACCTCTTGCCACCAGGGGTTCCCCCCTTTGGGCCTTTTGCACCATGGCCACGGCCTCTCCAAAGCTCATGCCCCTGTCAGGCCGGCCCTTGGCATAGACGCGGCCTCCTTTGCATTCCATGTCATAGATCACATTCAGGTTGAAGCGGGCCGAGACCGCACCGAACAGCTTTTCCTTTATCTTCTTTGCAGCATCTATTACCGCATTTCCAGCCATCAGGGTTACACGGCTGCCCCAGGTGCCGAGATCTGCCTGCGGGGTGACGGCGGTGTCGGCAGAGGTCACCCTTATATCTTTCATTTCGAGGCCCAATTCTTCTGCAAGGATCTGTTTCAGCGCGGTATCAGATCCTTGGCCAATGTCTGATGCCATGGTGAGCAGATGGGCGGTCCCATCGGAAAAGACCCGCACCTCTGCAGCAGAGAAAGGGTATTGGGTATTAAACCAGTTAAAAACTCCGCCTGAGATAAAGCTGTAGCAGCCGACCCCTATGCCTTCACCCGGCGCCAGGGATTTACGCTTCTTCTTCCAGTTGCTCATGCGGGCCGCCTCTTTGAGCGAGTCTATGAATCCGCAGCTAGATATGGTCGCCACATCAGGGATGACATCTCCCTCGACCATTGCGTTCTTGATCCTGAGCTCAATGGGATCAATCCCTAGTTCCTCTGCTGCCATGTTCATCTGGGTCTCAGTTGCAAAGAGCGACTGGGGTGCCCCAAAGCCGCGCATGGCCCCGGCAGGCGGCTTGTTTGTGTAGACATGTTGCCCAAAGAAACGGTAGTTTGGATAGCGGTAAAGCATTGCGCCGAAGTTGCCGCACAAGAATGTGGCGGTGGGGCCCATGCTGTTATATCCACCGCCATCAAGGGATATCTTGAGGTCCTTGGCCACCAGGGTTCCATCCTTTTTGAAGCCCACCTTGGAGTATATAACCATGGGGTGGCGTCTGCGGCCTGTGGCAAGCTCTTCTTCCCTGGTGAGGGTGAACTTGACTGGCCGCCCTGTCAGCTTGGCCATAAAGGCTGCGCAAAACTCCCAAGGCCTCAATTCCATCTTTCCTCCAAAGCCGCCCCCCACGTATGGTTTTATGACGCGGACATCGTTTTCCCTCATTTCCAGGGTTGATGCCAGCAGGCATTGGATTATGTAAGGGGTTTGGGTGGACGTCCAGAGGGTGATGCGGCCATCAAGGTCGCATTGGGCCACTGTGGAACAGGGTTCAAGGTAGGCGTGGCTTACTGCATGGACCGTGAAGGTATCTTCCCTCACATAGTCCGCCTTGGAAAATCCCTCCTCCACGTCCCCGTATTCGATTTTCCTGGTGACACTCACATTGTTGGGTGATTCCTCATGGATTACAGGAGCCCCCTCCTTCAAGGCGGACTCTATATCAAACACCGGCGGTAGCTCTTCGTATTCCACCTCGATGAGTTGGAGGGCCTCGGCAGCAATGTCAGGATCAATGGCTGCAACGGCAGCAACCTCATCTCCTACAAAGCGCACCTTGTCTATGGCTAGGGCATATTCGTCTTGGGTGGCTGGAAACAGCCTCCAGTTTCCGTATTTGACCTTGGGAATGTCCTGCCCTGTGATCACGCACTTAACCCCTGGAAGGGCCTGAGCCTTGCTCACATCGATGTTGACTATCCTGGCATGCGGCAGTGGGCTTCGGAGCAGTTTGCCGTAAAGCATGCCAGGGAGCTTTATGTCATCGGTATAGACTGCCTTGCCCGTGGCCTTAAGCCACGCATCCGGCCTTGGGATATCTTTTCCTACTACTGAAAATTCTCTCATTTTCACGCCTCACTCTTCAAAATGGAGTATCAATATCTGGAGAGCTTAACTTTTTGCTATGGTCAGGAGGCCAAGGCCATTTGCCTGGCCTCCAGGAGCGCTCTCTTTGTCAGCACTGCCACCATTAGCCTCCTGTATTCTGAAGTAGCCCTCATGTCAGTTATGGGGCGGGCCTCTTGAGAGGCCTGTTCAGCGGCCTTCTGAATGCTTCTGTCTGCTAACTTTTTTCCTCTGAGCAGTCCTTCGGCCTCCAGGGCCCGAATTGGCGTAGGAGCCACGGCGCCTAACACAATCTTCACATCCCTTGTCCTGCCTTTATCAATCACCACCATGGCTGCCACGCACACAGCGGCAATATCCACCTTGCTCCTTTGGGAGATGAATTGATAGGAGACACCAGAACCTTCAGGGGGGGGAGGCACCAAGACTCCCTTTACCAGCTCGCCCCTGTTTAGGTTCACTTCTCCAGGCCCCTTAAAGAAGTTTTCCAACAGGATCCTGCGCTCCCCGTTGGGGCTTGCGATAATAAGCTCGGCGCCAAAGGCCATGAGGGAAGGAATGTTGTCTGCCGAAGGGGCGGCATTGCAGATATTGCCAACCACGGTCCCCATGTTTCTTATCTGAACGGTGGCTGTTTGGCTTGCAGCATATGCCACCGCAGGGTATAGCTTTTTCACTTTGGGGTGGGAGGCCACCTCTTCCAGCAAGGCCATTGCGCCTATAAAAAGGCCTTGATTCTTGCGGAAGCTTATTTTCCTCAGCTCCTTGATCTTTCGTAGCCCCACGATGGTCTTAGGCCGTAAGGCGCCGTGCTTCATCTTGATGAGGAGATCGGTGCCTCCTGCCATCACCTTGGCCTGACCGCCCAGTTTTTCTAAGATTTGGCATGCCTCCTGAACAGTTTCAGGGGCGACATAGTTAAATTTGGGAAGTCCCATGGCTTACTTGCTCCTAGTTGATTTTGATTTCTCGGCCTTAAGTTCTTTGGCGGCCCATTGGACCGCCTCTACTATCTTGTTGTAGCCCGTGCACCTGCATAGATTCCCTGAAAGGGCCTCTCTGATTTCTGCCTCAGAAGGGGAGGGATTGTTTTTCAGGAGATAGAGGGCGGAAAGCTCCATGCCAGGAGTGCAGTATCCGCACTGGATTGCCCCCTTCTCCACAAAGGCCCTCTGGATTGGATGAAGCTCCTCACCCGCAGGGGCCAGCCCCTCTACTGTAAGGATTTCTTTACCATCCATCTCCACGGCCAAGGTGAGGCAGGAAGTAACAGAGCGGCCGTCAACAAGCACTGTACAGGCCCCGCAGTCACCAGTGCCGCAACCCAATTTGGTCCCTGTAAGGTTAAGGTCTTCCCTTAGGACCTGGTTGAGGGTCTTCCATGGCTCTACTGAAAGGACATAGAGATCACCATTAACCTTTATGGAAATTTTGTGCATCATCATTTCACCTCAGAAATATCACGTGGCGTTACTGGATGGCGGATTTTATCCAATGGCCTAATCCCATGTCAAATCAAATATACAACTCCCCATGCCTTAAAGAGGCCATAGACAAGCATCCAAAAGGCTGCCGGTCATAAGATGTCTAAAAGATATCCAGCTTTTCCCTAGACGGAGCCAACAAAATAGGCGGAACAGATGAGGCAGGCCGAATCAGCAGGCTTACAGGAAAATGGTGCTTATGAAAGGATGTTTCTTTGTCTGATGAACTGTAACGAGGATAGCAAGATTGTCGCTATCGGCGTAAGGCAAGGCTTGGCTTCTCCAGAGCGGGTTCAGATATTTGATAACGCCAAGCCTGATGGGAGGCCACAATATCCTTGATGTATCCAGGCGTTAACAATTGGGATGGGACGCAAGGATTTCCTTGAAACGGGGGACAAGGAAGCCCTCTGGGTGGGGCACCTTAATAAAGTGAGGTGGACAGGGGCTAGAAGCTATAATTTAAAGAGACCCACAATATGTGATTGTTTCGCCCCTTGTCTTCTATATTGTCTGAATTCTCTACAGATTCATACCTATACCCTCCCCTAACAAGATAACCGTCTGCCTGAAAGGTGAGGATTGCATCGTAGCGCTCCCGCTCCTCCGGGTTTGAGCCTTGAACACCCCTTTTCTGGTGATCATAGCTTAGCTCAAGGACGAGTCTTGATCCTAAATAATGCTCAAGGCTTATGAACATATCCCGGGCCTCTGAGCCCATTTCGTGCCCCATCACCTTTCCTTCATAACGATACCCTGAGCGATAAACACCGTGGTTATACCAATATCTTGGATAGCCAGGTATTACATTATTAGCGTGCTCAATAATGAGATCCGTCTTTCCGGCAAGAAAGATATCGCCCACCCTAAGCCCCACTACATAGCCATTTCTACTTGGCAGTGATGCCGCCTCATCCTCTCCGTATAGCTCCCCCCACAAGTCTATTGACCTGGCTATGCGCAGGAAGCGGTCTACACAAGGAAAACGCAATAGCATGTCAAACCCTGCAATTTGGTCTGTATCAAGCTTGCCGCCAATATTCTTCCCTGAAAGGACCTTGATCCACTCCCTTGCGCTCAAATCCGTTGGGCCCTTTGCTGCCCGGGGCCCCTTCCCCCCAAGAAGAATGGTCCTTGAAGCCCCCACCTCGAGGAAAGGAAAAGGTTTGATGTTCACCCTCATGCCCATGAACTCTGCTTCGGGCACATACCTATTGTGTTCTAATTGGCTCCAGAATCCCACCACCTTGAGCAGCCCCAGGTGTCTGAAGATCCAGGGAAGCAGTATTGGCCTTGGATTGGAGACCTTGATCAGATCAAAGGGCTTGGCATTGTCGGTAAGGATGAGGGAGCCGTGGTGCCCTGGCCCCCACCACATGCTGTCCCTTCCTGCCTCCACCTCGATATTGGACCACTCAGCCTTGGCATAACCCTCCAATAGTGTCAAGTCATTGCTAGCTCCGCTGAACTGATCCTTGGAGTGTCGATATTCGGGGTTGATGTAGAAGGCCAAGTGATTAAGAAACATTCCGTGGGAGGAAAATCCCACTCTCAAGTTAGTTCCTTTTGAATACTCTTGGCCTTTGTTGTTTTCAAATGAGAAGTCATTGTTTGAATGAAAATAATTTAAATATATGTCTTCTATTGGTTTAATATAGGAAGATATCCCAGTGTCCCCCTCCAGCTCGGCCAAGTCCGGATCAAATTCTCTCCTTAGCCGGGCCAGGATGCCTTGAATTATTTTGTTTTGTTTCAATCCCCCTTCATCCCTCTCAGTGGTTTCATTCAGGATAGCTTCGGCTTCTTTTATTAACCTGGCCATTTCAAGACGGGTGAAAGGCTTGGTGGAATAAACAGCGGAGCGGATGAGCCCGAGGCTTGCGAGCTTATCAACAGCTCTGTAACTCCAATGGCCAAGCGGAACATTTATGGAAACCTTTGCCCAGCAACAAATGGGGAGGAGAAGGCAAATGATTAATAGTGCCACATGCAAGGGCTGCCTTTTGGCAAATAATCTCATATTTCCCTCTGGGGGGCTTCAACTTACCTGAAGCATCAGTTCGTGAAAGCAGCGCCAAATATATGCCAAACGGGCGATGGGTGTCAAATACGGATGACTTCCAAAACCCTTTGAGCTATATCCAAAATATGCTATATTTGCACGCTAAAATATTCAGGCAGGGGTAGTGAGTCAAATAGATGTGAGGTGTATGAGAGGGATTCCGCAACTCGCCTGTTTACCTGTTGACGGCAACACGTTTTTGAAATTTTATTTGTATCTCAATTCCCTAGTTAGTCCTTGGGATACAATCCGCCATGCGAAAGAGGGCTCTGCGTTTTAAGGCTTTGCCGAAGCCGCTGGAACTTTGTGCCGGCTTCTAGTTCGAATCGGCAGATTGCCTTCCCGGGTGGCGGTGATTTGCAATAATCCTTGATATGTCACTAGGTTATCGGGTCTCACCCTTGTAACCTAAGGGGCGGAGCAGTGGCTTCGGAAAGTGACGGGAGAAGATATGCGATTTAATTATAAAATTTCACTTAAAGGTTATACTTCCCTTTATTTCGCTCCTCACAGGTCAACCCCGTTTATCTTGGCAGGATTAATGTTTTTCATGGCGTTTCTCCCGACCGTGCCATCTATATGGGCACAAGAGATTACGGAGTTGGTTAGCGGTGACCAGGTGGGTAAGTTTTCAGGACTTTCAAGTGAAGAAAAAAGCGAGATATTCCAGCAATTGAGCCCAGCGCAACGGGTGAAACTTTTTACTCTGCTGGGAGACAAAGAAAAGCAAGAGATCTTTGAGAGCCTGAGTGATCAAGATAAAGTAAGATTTTTTAAATTGTTGGATGAGGAGGCTAGAGGCAAATTTTTTTCATCGCTTGACCAAGAAGACCAAGACCTTATTTTTGCCGCCTTGAGTGATAAAGAGAGAAAAAAGCTGTTCGCGGGGTTAGAGCCTGAGCTAAGATCCAGGCTCTTGGCCCGCTTCCCTTCATTTGAGCTTGTGCTGGAAGCCGGGCAAGTCTCTCCTCTGAAAAAGGAAAAAGCTCTTCCAAGGGAAGTGCCTCTAAAGTTGACGCCCATAGAGGAGATCTTGTCGGGCAAATTCCCCACGGATATCTCGCGAAAGCTCCGCCTTTATGGTTATGATTTCTTCAATAGGCGGGTATCCACCTTTGCGCCCGTTACCAATGTCCCTGTGGGCGACAATTACGTGGTTGGGCCAGGCGACAGTTTCACCATTCACCTATGGGGAAAGGTTGAGAACTCTTACCAAGTAACAGTCACCAGGGATGGGTCAATTTTTATTCCAAGGCTTGGCACACTTGGTGTAAGCGGCATGAAGTTCGCGGAACTGAAGCGCTTCCTGTTTCGAAAATTCAAGGAGTTCTACCCTGAATTCGAGATGAGTATCACCATGGGCCGGCTCCGCACCATCCAGGTCTACATTGTGGGTGAGGCAACCCACCCAGGCACATATTCGGTCAGCTCCCTGTCCACGGTGATTCCCGCCCTATACGCAGCAGGCGGGCCCAGCAAACGGGGGAGCCTTCGCAATATAAAGGTTTACCGTAATGGAAGTGTGGTGTCAGCACTGGATCTCTATGACTTTTTCCTCTCTGGAATGAGGACCAATGATATCCGCCTCCAAAACCAAGATGCCATTTTCATCCCGGTGATCGGCCCCGTGGTGGGGGTAGCTGGCAATGTGAGGCGGCCAGCTATATACGAAATAAAGGGGCAAGAGAGCATCGGCGATGCGATCAAGCTGGCAGGGGGCTTGCTGCCTACTGGTTATCTCCAAAACGTCGTGGTTGAAAGGGTTCAGGGGCACCACAGGCGCATAGTAAAAAGCTTCAATCTTGCCCCCATGGTTGAAGGCGGAAACAGGGACCTGTCAATGCCTTTGAAAGATGGAGATGTAGTCAAGATCTACCCCGTATTCAAGGGACTTCGCAAGGTGGTGTATCTGGAGGGCCATGTGAAGTACCCTAGGGAATATGAGTTCAAGCCGGGCATGCGGCTTAGGGACCTCATCGATTCTTACGATGACCTGCTTCCAGAGCCTTACCTTGCCAGGGCCGAAATCATCAGGCTCATGCCTCCTGACCTCCACCCTGAAGTGGTCCAGTTTAACCTGGGAGGCTTGTTGGAAGGCGACGAAACTCAAAACCTGCCGCTTCAGGAACTGGACCGTGTAAAGATATACGGCCTTTCGGAGAAGAAAGACATACCCAGAGTATCCATATACGGCGCAGTCAGGAATCCAGGCGCTTACAGGCTTTTGGAGGGCATGAGGGTTCAGGACCTGATTTTTAAGGCTGGGAATTTCACATCCAAGGCCTATATGGAGATGGCCTCCATATCAAGGGTCAAGCCCGGCCACACCGAGTCTGACACGGTGAAGATCGAGTTCTCCCCTCGCAAGGCAATGGATGGGCTTCCTTCCCACAATTTGAGGCTGCAACCCGATGATGTTGTGCATATCAGGGAGATACCCGAATATACCGATGCGTTGAATAGAACAATCGCTCTTGAGGGCGAATTTGTATTCCCTGGCCAATACAGGTTTTCCAAGGGAGAACGCCTTGCATCTGTAATAAAAAGGGCAGGGGGCCTGACCAATGAGGCCTATCCCCTGGGTGCGGTTTTTCAGCGCCAATCGGTGAAATCAGTGCAGGCAGAGCAACTCCGTGAGTATATCCGGAAACTGGAAGCAGATATTCTTTCCCTCAGCAGCCATGCCTCAGAGACCGCGGTGGGCAAGGAAGAAGCGGCCATCCTGCAACAGACCCTGGTTACCAAAAAACAGTTGCTCGAGCGTCTAAGGGCGGCCAAGCCCACGGGACGAATGGTGATAGAGTTGGACCAGGTCCTGAAGGACCCGGACTCCAAGTACAACTTTGAGCTCAGGCCCGGCGACCGCCTCATTGTGCCCAAGAGGCCTGATTATGTAAACGTGCTCGGCGAGGTTTATAACCCGACAGCCCTTTTGGCAGAAGAAGGCAAGACCGTTGGATATTACCTCAACATGGTTGGCGGCATGACTGACAATGCAGACGAGGACCACGTATATCTTGTCAAGGCTAACGGTGCTGTGGTAAGCAAAGGCCAGGAGGGACTCCTGGGCATGACCACATGGGATTCCAGCACCCACAGGTGGGTAATGGGAGGATTCGAATCATTGAGGCTTGACCCTGGCGATACAATCATTGTTCCCAGGAAAATGGAAAAATACCCTTGGCTTAGGGTAACTAAGGACATTACGGAGATCCTTTACCGGATAGCAGTCACTGCCGGCGTAATCATTGTAGCTTACTAATGAACTTTTCTCGCGTTTCTCGCTTTCAACCTTAAACCCTGCCGCAGCAGGCAAGCTTGAACCTTGAACTCTGAACATCCAACTGAATACATTGAAGACGAGATAAACTTGCTCGACCTTGTCCTCGTCCTCCTCAAGCGCAAGAAGCTGATCATCACCATAGTGCTGGCAGCCGTGGCCATCTCTGTGACATACAGCCTCCTTGCCCCGCTGAAGTTCACAGCCACTGCGCGCATATTGCCGCCTGAGGAATCGGGAAGCGGGTTATCAGGACTTATCAGTAGTTCTGGCGGGCCTTTTAGCGGACTGGCTGCAGGCATTTTGGGCCAAAAGACAGGCCCTGAATTGTACAAGGGAATCCTTGAAAGCAGGACAGTAGCAGATTCCTTGATAAAAAAATTTGACCTGAAAGATCTGTACAAAGCCAAATATATGGATAATGTCTATCAAAAATTAAAAAGCCGAACAAAGATAAATATTTCAAGGAAAAGCGGCATCATAAGCATAACGGTTGAGGATGAAGACCCAAAGCGGGCCGCAGAAATGGCCAATGCTTATGTGGACGCCTTGGACCAGATTAACCGCAAGATCCAT
>JAMOVZ010000171.1 GCA_027061865.1 Desulfobacterales bacterium | reverse complement strand
TGGGATTTAAAATGGCTGCATCACCAATGGACGCAGTTATGAATTGATTGAGGCGTTCTGGGTTGCCCTTTGTTTGCTCTTCATAGGTGGGCACCCAGAAAAATGATTGAAGCAAAAAAAGGATAAGGAGCGTAGGGACAAGAATAAGGAGGCGTTTTACCGTCATGTCCCCATTTCCCAAGAGGCCAAGTACTTTTCTTGCTCGGGAGTCAAGGCATCTATCTCCACACCAAGGCTTTCAAGCTTCAACCTTGCGATCTCTTTGTCGATGTGCTTGGGCACAGGATATACCCTTCTTTCCAAGGAGCCGTGGTTTTTCGCCATGAACTCTGCCGAAAGGGCCTGGTTTGCAAAGCTCATGTCCATGACACTCGAAGGATGACCCTCTGCTGCTGCCAAGTTCACCAGGCGCCCCTCTCCCAACACATATATCCTCCTACCATCCTCCAGGGTGTATTCCTCCACAAACTCCCTGATAACCCTGTTCTCGACCGATATCTCTTTGAGCCCCGGCAGATCAAGCTCAACGTCAAAGTGACCTGAATTGGCCACAATGGCCCCGTCCTTCATTTGCAGGAAGTGCTCTTTGCGTATGACATTTATGTCGCCCGTGAGCGTGCAAAAGAAGTCCCCAAGGGGGGCAGCCTTTGAGATGGGCATCACCTGATAGCCGTCCATAACCGCCTCGAGCGCCTTTAGGGGGTCCACTTCACAAACTATCACATGGGCGCCATGACCCCTGGCCCGGGTTGCCACGCCCCTTCCGCACCATCCGTAGCCACATACCACAAATGTGCTTCCGGCAAGCAGCCTGTTGGTGGCACGGATAATTCCGTCTATCGTGCTCTGGCCTGTGCCGTAGCGGTTGTCAAAGAGGTGTTTGGTGTCTGCATCGTTTACAGAGATTATGGGAAACTGAAGCACCCCGTCCTTTTCCATGCTCCTCAGCCTTATCACTCCAGTGGTGGTCTCCTCAGTCCCCCCCATGACATTAGATACCAATTCCCGGCGATCTTGGGCGCTCAGGCCTCTAGCCCACTGTGCGACGGAAGACTCAAGCTCGTCCCATTTTTCTAGTGCTATAAAATGAAGCGATCCCACAAGATCTGCGCCATCGTCCATGGTCAGGTGCGGCCGGTGTTTTAGAGCCGCAAGGATATGACTGTAATAGGACCTGTGGTCCTCCCCCTTTACGGCAAAGACCGGGATGTTATCGTCAGCCACCAGAGAAGCTGCCACATCGTCTTGGGTGGACAGGGGATTCGAGGCACAAAGGACCAGGTCGGCCCCCCCGGCCTTAAGTGTCTTCATGAGCATGGCCGTCTCAGTAGTCACATGAAGGCATGCTGAGAGCCGAATCCCCTCCAAGGGGCTTTCCTTCAGAAACCTCTCCCTTATCTGCCTCAGTACGGGCATGCTTAACTCAGCCCACTCTATCCTCAACCTTCCTTTTTCAGCCAGCGTGATGTCCTTGATATCATAATCCATAAATGTCGCCCCCGATCTCCCATTAAAAAAACAAATCAATTAGTTAGCAAACCCATTAGGCTGACAAGATTTACTTAATTGCCCGCTTCAGGTCTTCAATCAGGTCTCTGCGCTCCCAGGTAAACTCGGGCAGTTCCCTTCCAAAGTGGCCATAATTTGATGTTTTTCTGTAAATGGGCCTCAAGAGATTCAGCCTTTCAATGATGGCTGCAGGCCTCAAGTCAAAGTATTTGAGCACCAGGTCGGTTAGTTCCGCGCTTGAGACAACGCCAGTGCCGTAAGTGCCCACCATCACTGAGACGGGCTGAGCCCGGCCTATGGTGTATGCCACCTGGATCTCACACTTTTCAGCAAGACCTGCCGCCACTATGTTCTTTGCAATATAGCGGCACATGTAAGAGGCACTCCGGTCAACCTTTGTGGGGTCCTTGCCTGAAAATGCCCCGCCCCCATGGTATCCGAACCCCCCGTAAGTATCCATTATGATCTTGCGGCCCGTGAGGCCACAGTCGCTAAGGGGGCCCCCAACAACAAAGCGGCCCGTGGTGTTGATAAAGTATTGAGTCTCATCATCCAGCATTTCATGGGGGATCACCTCTCGGATCACCTCTTCCTTAATAGCCTCGGTAAGGGTGTCATAGTCCACATCGGGGTCGTGCTGGGCGGCTATCACCACCGTATGGACCCGGATAGGTTTCCAGTCCACGTATTCAACCGTCACCTGGGACTTGCCATCAGGTCTCAGCCAGGGCAAACGGCCCGATTTTCTCACATGGGCCAAGCGTTTGGTCAGCTTGTGCGCAAGATATATGGGCATGGGCATGAGGGTATCAGTATCCTTGCAAGCATAGCCGAACATGAGCCCCTGGTCGCCAGCCCCCTGCTCCTTGTACAACCCCTTGCCATTTACGCCGATGGCGATGTCAGGGGACTGTTTGTCAATGGATGTCAGGACCGCACAGGTCTCCCAATCAAACCCCATTGAGGAGTTGTTGTAACCGATATCCTTTATGGTTTCCCGAACGATGTCTGGCATGTCTACCCATGCTTGGGTGGTTATTTCGCCAGCAATAAATGCCATACCGGTGGTCACCAGCGACTCACAAGCCACCCTTGCATGGGGGTCCTGCTCCAGGATCTTGTCAAGGATATGGTCGGATATTTGGTCGGCTATTTTATCCGGATGCCCTTCTGTTACCGACTCGGATGTGAACAAAAAATCTGCAGGTTTCATTTTGCTAGTGCTCCTTTCCCATAACTTGAATTTTTAAGAATTAGTATCTTGCACCTCAATGACCTTGTTGTCAATCAGCCTGGTCCGGCCAATCCATACGGCCAAGGCAACCAAAGTCCCGTCTCCCAGTTCACTTACTTCTTCCAGGGTAATTGGATCACAAATGCTCACATAATCTATCTCTGTATCGGGATAGGATTGGATCAGCTTGACCATTTCATCCCTGATCTTTTGGGCATCTCTTTCGCCCTGCCAGAACATCTCTTGGGCCAAGTCCAGGGATTTTTTAAGGGAGAGGGCGGAGGTTCTTTCCTTTTCAGACAAATATGCGTTCCTGGAACTCATGGCCAGCCCGTCAGGCTCTCTTATGATGGGGGCCCCAATAATCTGGATGTCCATATTGAGGTCCATGACCATCCGGCTTATGACTGCGAGCTGTTGATAGTCCTTTTGGCCGAACACTGCGATGTGTGGTTTTGTGATGTTAAAGAGCTTGGCAACCACGGTGCATACCCCATCAAAGTGCCCTGGCCTGGAGAGTCCACAGAGGTGCTTGGTAAGCTTGCGCACAGACACTGTGGTCTGAAAACCCTCAGGATACATATCTTCCACCCCTGGCATGAACACTATGTCAACGCCCACGCTTTCTGCCTTCTTCAGGTCAGCTTCCGGATCCCTGGGGTACCTCTCAAAGTCTTCAGTGGGGCCGAACTGGATCGGATTTACAAATATGCTTATGATCAGGGTATCCGCATGCCTCCGGCCAATCCTCATCAGCTCCAAATGGGCTTCATGGAGGTAGCCCATTGTAGGAACCAGGGCAATGGTCTTGCCTTGTGCGCGCAAGGCCTCTGCCCTCTCCTGCATCCTCCTTACGCTCTCTATTACCTCCATGGCCTCACCCCTTTCTCGAGCTCAAAGGGACATAATACTGGGTTCCAGTTCTAACGGCAGCCATCTCGCGAATCAGGTCATCCAGATCTTCTGGCACGTGGACAAAGTCGATATCAGAGGCATTCACCACCAGCAGCGGAGATTGTGAATAATGAAAAAAGAACTCATTGAATGCCTGGTTAACCTGCTCCAAGTATTCCATGGAAATGCCCTTTTCGTACTTCCTTCCCCGTTTCTTGATCCTTTCGTGGAGCACTTCGGTCCTTGCTTGCAAAAATATAACCAAATCAGGCACAGGGATCCTTCCCTTAAGGAGCCCAAATATCTGTTCATAGAGCCAGAATTCGTTTTCATCCAAAGTTAGGGATGCAAATATGCGGTCCTTTTCAAAGAGGTAGTCTGCCACCACGATCTGCTTGAAAAGGTCCATCTGCCCGATCTCCAAGGAGTGCTGATATCTTCTTAAAAGGAAAAAGACTTGGGTCTGGAAGGCATGGTTGTCTGGGTCCTTGTAGAATCTGGGAAGGAAAGGGTTGTCTTCCGTCTCTTCCAGTACGGCCTTTCCGCCGACCCTCTCGGCCAAGAGGCGGGCAAGTGAGGTCTTCCCCACACCCAAAGGCCCTTCCACCACTATGTACGAGCAAGGCAACATAAAATTCAACCTTTAAAAACAAATCAAATTTTTCAGTTTATTTCCTTTATGCTTATGGGTCAAACACCTTATAATTAATTTATTCCCGCATGGCAGGGCTGCCTTTGAGCAGTCCCCATTAAACCTTCACTTTGTCAATGCTCACTCTTTACCCAACTTCATTAAGGCCCGAAAAGCACGGCCCGGTTTTGGGTAGTTGCAGTGTGTTAGTGTCAAGACAGATTAAAATTTATCGTAATGGGTAAACTCTGATACCTCCCGCCTCTTGGGAGCAGAGGCCCCCTTTGCCGGATAGCCCATAGGAATCATTACCACCACCTCGTAACCATCAGGCACCTCCAGGAGATCTTTGGCCTTATCATGATCGAAAAGCCCTACCACCACTGTGCCTAGGCCTTGATCCCAGGCGGCAAGGCAGATGTTCTGGCAGGCGATCCCAAGATCAAACATGAACCAGTCGCCGAGCTTGGTGGCGGCTTGCCCCTTGTAGTAGCCCGAAGTTTTTAACTTCCCGCAAAGGACAAGAACCACCGGGGCCTGCACCATGGCCTTGGAGGCTGGATTTGTCTTTGGCAAAGTGGCTTGCAGTTTCTCTTTCATTTCGGGCGATCTCACTACAACTACCTCCCAGCACTGGGTATTCGCCCATGATGGAGCCCATTTGACGGCTTCGAGCACCTGCTGCAGCGCATTGTCAGGTATGGGTTTTTCTTCGTAATTCCGGATGGTCCTCCGCTCCCTTATAACCTGCATCAATTCGGCCATTATCCAATCCCTCCTCCTTTTTCGGTTAATCCCAAAAGCCTTCTTGCATTTTGATCGGTTATCATTTTTATCTCTTTTTTGCTGAGGCCGACCTTATCAAGTTCGGCCTTATACCGGCTGGCGGGCAGAAGGGGGAAGTCCGTCCCGAAAAGGATCTTGTGAAACCCAACTATCTCACCTGCCAGCTTATATATTTTGGGATCATAGAGATACGGAGAGGCAGCGGTATCAAACCACACCCTTGAAATGGCCTCCTTGATCTCCTTTCTGAGCAGTGCATAAAAAAAGAGGCCCCCACCCCAGTGGGCAAGGATTATCCGATTATCGGGATAGGCCTGTACAAAGGAAAATATCTGCTTTAGGCTCAAGGGGGCCTTGCCTAGATATTTGTGGCCTACCGGCTCATTTACATGAATCATCACAGGCACCCGGAAATCCCTGGCCACAGCCATTACATCTCCCATGGCCCTTATGGTTTCCCTTGAAAGCCCCTTGTGATATATCCCTAGCTCCCCGATCCCAGAAAATCCGCTCCTCAGGCACCGTTCTGCTTCCCGGGCTGCCCCATGGGCAAGGGGATGAAAACAGCAAAAGGCTGAAAACTTATCCGGATAACGGGCTAATATTTCTCCAACATAGTCGTTGTGTTGTTTGAAAAGCTCCTCAGATCTCCAGGGAAATCCAAAGACCACGCTGTGTTGGATCTCCTCTTTTTCCATGTGCTCAAGGAGCTGTTCGGCTCCCGCCATCTTTGCCCCTATAGAAGAATACAGTTTTGCAAAGGCAGGCTCTTTCTGTGATAAGTCTCTTCTATTCTCCCTGAAGATGGGTGGAAATACATGGGTATGGAAATCAATCATCCTTTGATAAGCTTCTTTATGGAGTTTCTGAGGGCTGCGGGTTGAAATCCCACGATCTTGGCCGTAACCCTTCCCGTCCTGTCCACAACGAACATGGTGGGGATGGCCGGGGCCTCTAAACCAAAATAGTCCAGCATCACCTGTTTATTTGCACGCAATATGGGATAATTAATCTTGTATTTTTCCTTAAATGCCTTGAGATATGCATCTGGGGCCTGTGCCGGATCGTCCAAAGAGACTCCTAAAATCACTAGGCCCTCGTCCTCGTATTCGTTCTGAAGCCTTATGAGCTCAGGTATGGACATGCGACAAGGGGGGCACCATGTGGCCCAAAAATCGATCAAGACTATTGATCCCCTGAAATCCTCCAGGGAAACCATACCGCCATCTATGCTTGGCAATGAAAAGTTGGGGGCCTCAGGGCCCGCTTCCGCCTCACCCTTGCATCCCGTGCCCACATGAAAAATTGATGCCATGAGGATCAGGGCAAGGCCGACAAATGTTATGTTTTTCTTAATTATATTCAAACTTCTCCTCCTCGATCCAAATTCACATTTATTTTTTATCCTATCTGGCTATAATATGGCAAGCAGTTCTTGGGGATAGCCCCTCATTTCGTTAAGTCGCTAAGGCCATGAAAGAATTCATTACCCTCGCAATTTCCCTTGTCTTTCTATTGACGCTTCCAAGAACTGGACCATGTTTCCCCGGAGACGCCCACAAGGCCATAAGGGAATCCATCTTGGCAGGGGCCTGGTATCCAAAGTCTCCTCAAGGCCTCAGGAGTCAGGTGGAACGATTCTTGGCTGATGCCCAGCTTCCACAAATACCAGACCAGGTACTAGGGTTGATTGCACCCCATGCGGGCTACCGCTACTCAGGGCAAGTTGCAGCCTACGCATACAAGAGCATAAAAGGCATGAACATAAAACGGGTCATATTGATTGGTCCGAGCCACCGCATCCCATTTAGGGGAATATCGGTGAACTTGGTCAAGGGCTACCGCACCCCGCTGGGAGCAGTTTCCGTGGACCAAGAGCTTGCAAGGCGCATTATGGAACTCAATCCAGCCATAAGGTGGATAAGGCATGCCCATAGGGTGGAACACTCCTTGGAAATCCAACTGCCATTTCTGCAGATAGTGCTAAAGGATTTCAAGATAGTGCCTGTTCTTATAGGAATACAAGACTGGAATACATGCCAAATGCTAGCCAATGTGTTGGAGCAAGCCATAATCGATTCGGCAATAGAACCAGGCGGGACCCTCTTAGTGGCAAGCACCGATCTTTCCCACTACCACCCTTACAGAAGAGCCGTTTCGCTAGACAAGATCTTCATCGAGCACGTAGGGAAAATGGATCCTTACGGCCTTTACAGCGCCCTGATAAGTGGAGAATGCGAGGCCTGCGGCGGGGGTGCTGCAGTCAGCCTGCTTCTCTACCTCAGGAGGCAGAAGGCCCGAGCCTTAATCCTGAAATACGCAAACTCAGGTGATGTGACCGGGGAAAAAGAAAGGGTAGTGGGCTACATGGCCTCGGCCTTCTTCAGGTCATCTGATAAGGGTCCACATCAAAGATAACTGCAACCCCCTTGTACCTTAACCCCGGTTTTGCAATCCTTTCCACCTCCCTTAGCAGATATTGGGCCAAAGAGGGGCGTGCGGCCTTCAATAAAATCTGCCAGCGGTATTTCCCCCTAAGCTTGGGGATGGGGGCCTGTGCCGGACCTAACACCTTTATCTCTGAGCCCTTGGCAGGCCATGAATCCAAGGTCTTCCTCAGGCGCCCAGCAAGGTCGTGGGCCGCCTCTTCTGTCCTCTCCTTCAGGTTTCCTTGCAATCTTACACAGGTCAGATGGGTAAATGGCGGATAGCCTAATTGCTCCCTCAAGGCCCTTTCTTTTTCGTAGAATCCTTCATAGTCATGGCCAACAGCAGCCTCAATGGCATAGTGCTTTGGATTAAAGGTCTGGATGATGACCACACCCCTTTTCTCCCCCCTGCCCGCCCTGCCTGCCACTTGGCTGAGGAGCTGATAGGTCCGTTCAGCAGCCCTGAAGTCAGGAAAGCACAAAGACAGGTCTGCCGCCACCACCCCTACTAACGTCACACCTGGAAAATCGTAACCCTTTGTGATCATCTGAGTCCCCAAGAGGATATCGATATCTCTGTCGGCAAAGCTCCGAATGGTGCTATAGCCAATGCCTTTCCTCCGGGTGGTATCAGTGTCCATCCTTTGGACAGTCGCGGTGGGGAAAAGCCTTTTCACCTCCTCTTCAAGTCGCTGGGTGCCAAAGCCAAAGGCCTTTAAGACGTGGCCTTGGCAACCGGGGCATTGCTCGACAGAAGGGATCTCAAAGCCACAATAATGGCATCTTAATTCGTCATCATGGTGATGTGTAAGGGCCACATCGCAGTTTGGGCACCGGAGGGCCTCTCCACAGGAACAGCACAAGACCATCCTGTGAAATCCTCTCCGGTTCAAAAACAGGATGCACTGATCTCCCCTATCAAGGGTTTGGGAGATGGCATCCTTTAAGTGCGGGCTCAAGATGGCGCCTTTCGAAAGGCTTACCACCTCTCTCATATCCACCACTTCCACGCGGGGAAAGGGCCTCTGTTCTATTCTATATGGCATATCGAGCCGTGCGTACCTCCCCTCTCTTGCATTGTGGAAGGACTGGACAGATGGTGTGCCGGAGCCCAAGAGCACCAAAGCCTGCTCAAGCCTCGCCCTCATTACGGCCGCATCCCGGCCGTGATACCGGGGTGAGACGTCTTGCTTGTAGGAAGGGTCATGCTCCTCATCCACAACAATAAGTCCTATCTGGGGAAGAGGCGCAAACACGGCCGAGCGGGCCCCAAAAACCACCCTGATCTCTCCCCTTGCCATACGAACCCACTGCTCGTACCTCTCTCCCTCGTTGAGCCCACTATGATAAAGGGCTATCTCGCCACCAAATCTTGCCTTAAAAAGACCTGCCAAGTAACTGGCCAATGAAATCTCCGGGGCCATGAAAATGGCCCCCTTGCCCATGCTGACCGCCGTCTCAATCGCCCTAAAATAAACCTCTGTCTTTCCACTTCCAGTTACTCCATAAAGGAGGGCGGGCCAAAAACCGCCCCCCTCTTCTAAACGGGCCTCAATCTCCCGCAACGCCGCCCTCTGCTGGGCAAAGAGTTTGTCAGGCACGGGCCGGGGGATTTCAAGGTCTCCTAAGGGATTTCTAAGTAACTGCCCTTCAAGCAGCTCCAACACCCCCCTGTTCACCCATTTCTGGATTAGGTAAGAGGCATTACTGAAAAGTCCTGCAAGTTCACTCCGCAGCACCGCTCCCTTTTTCAGCACCATCTCTAGAAATTCACTCTCATTCTTGGCCCTAGAATCCTTAAGCAACCCATGGAGCTGCTCCAAAGAGTTGATACCTTCCTTGAGTTTCACGAATGTCCTTGTAAGCAGGACGGCCCTGCCCTTTCTCACCCGGTCTTGAAGGCGAATCCAGTCCTTCTCCACCAGGGGTTTCAGCCGAGAATAGGGATACTTCACTGCCTTTTCAGGATTATCCCTTATCCACTGAAGAATCGGCCTGGCCGGGCTATCATTATCCAGGCTCTCTAACGCCTGGAGCCCCTTGCGGGTGATCCTGGCACTCCTGATCCTTGTAGGGTCAATGCCGCTTGGAAGGGCAGAGTGGATTACTTGTCCTATTGGACAAAGATAGTATTGTGATATCCATTTAAAAAAAGATACCATCCCAGGGTGGAACAAAGGGTCGGGGTCAAGGACCTCCAGGACCTCCTTGACTTCTTGAAGCTCAACAGAGGCCGCCTCCTCAAGCACATAGCCTATGAGTTTGCGGTCCTTAAATGGGACAAGCACCCTTTTACCCACCTCAACAGCGTTCCCCATTGTGCCGGGGACGCGATAGGTAAAGGTGCCGTTTATGGGAAGGGGGACTGCTACCTCAATATAGGACATCAAGGCCTCCTGTCTCAGGGGCCCAGCTCTAACATGGCAACTATGGCTTGTCTTACTTTGGCTACCAATTGGTCCAGATTTTTTCGCGTATAGCCTGAGGTGGGAATAGGGTCCCCAAACCTTATGGTGAATGAGCCTTTTTTGGGCCTGAAGCTCCCCTTGGGCAAAAGGCGGCCAGAACCAATAATTGCCACTGGAAATATGTCGCATCCGGCCCTTAGAGCAAGATTGAATCCCCCTGCCTTAAAGTCTTGGAGAGTTCCGTCTTCCGTGCGGGTCCCTTCGGGGAAGATCAGGATGGATGCCCCATTCCTTATCTTGTCCACTGCGGCCTGGATACTCTTTACAGCCTTCCTCGGATCTTTTCTATCTATTGGAATATAGCCTGCCAACTTCATGGCAAAGCCCAGAAAAGGGATCTTCATAAGCTCTTGCTTCAGTATGAACTTAAAATCTACGGGCAGATAGCCGAGCAGCCCAAATATGTCCAGATAACTCTCATGATTGCACATATATATGCGAGCCACATTAGGGTCAACCCGTTCCACCCCATCAACCCGGACCCTAATTCCACAAACCTTCAATATGCCCTTTGCCCAGGGCCTTGCAGCCCAAAAATGGACCAGCCTCTCCCTGGATCCAAAAATCGACAGCACCATTGCCCAAAGGCAAAAAACTAAAGTATGGATGATAACAAAAAGAGTAATCCAGGCTTGTCTAATCATTCTTGATCTCTCCAACAAACTAGCTCAAAAGGGGAACGAGTGGGAGATAGATGTTTACAACCAGTATATCCCTATTTTCAAGTTTCACCTTAATCCTTCCGCCGTGTCTGTGAAGGATCACGTTTGCCACAGGCAGATCCAGAAATGGGCTTTTGACCAACCCGAGAGCCCGAGGCAGAAAAAATTGGTCCAGGTCATCCTGGGTGAGCCCTTTTGCTTTATGTCTCAACGTTATCAAGATCTCCTCTTCATCTCCGTGGATACTTATTGAAAGCACTTCTCCCTCTGGGATTACGGCCAAAGAATGCTCCAACAATACTTCAAAAGCCCTTGCGAGCAAGTCTTCATCCCCAAGCACACATGCCATATCAACATTTACAGCCAGTTCTGTTTTTATGG
>JAMOVZ010000170.1 GCA_027061865.1 Desulfobacterales bacterium | reverse complement strand
ACCGAAGAAATCCACTATGATTCCCTTGTATTCTTGGACGATATCGATCATCAGTGCAAAATGTTTGTTAAGGGCCGTTATCACCACTTCAGGGGATAGTTTCTCAGCAATGGAGCTGAACCCCCTGATATCGGACATCAGAATTGCCACCTCCCTTTTTTCTCCCCCCAGGCGGCTGGCTCCAGGCCTATTCATCAGTTCCTTGGCTATCTCAGGATCCACATACCTTCCAAAGGTGTCGCGGATGAAATCCCGCTCCTTCAACCCTTGAACCATACGATTAAAGCTTCGGGCAAGCCTGCCTATCTCATCGCTTGTCTTCACCTCCAAGGATTCAAGGTATTCGCCTTGAGCGATCTTTTCAGCAGCCTTTGAAATCTCCCGGATAGTATTAACCGCCTTGCCTGTGACCAGCCTTATCAACAAGAGAATCACCAAGATGGAAAAGGCCATAGCCAACGAATAGTAATTTCGGAATTTTACTATGGGCTCAAGTATTTTTTCACCTGGGGCAAACATCACTATGGCCCAAGGGGCTTTTCCAAGTTTATGAAATCCTGCCACCATTTTCGGAGGATGCCCTTCTCCCATAAACGTTCCGTATTCCTGGGTTTTTAGTGCTGAAAGGATTGCCAGTTCGAGCGGGTCATCGCCTTCACCCAGTCTTTGCCTTCCCTTAAGATCTTTGGTTTGGGCGAGATACAATCCTGACTCATCCACTAGACAAGCCAGCTCGCTTTCCCACCAGCCCAGAGCCCTTACATCCTGCATGATATAGTCAAAGGCCACAGAGACCGTTAACTTGCCTATAAGGGTCCCCTCTCTATCACGGAATTCAGACACTATATCCACTGCCTTCTTTCCTGTACTCGTATCAAAGCGCGGAGGGGAAACTCTATAGACCCGCCTTCCATGGGGAGCCATCATGGGCCTTCCCTCCCGAATCCCTCCCCGCCCCATTCTTCTGTTCTCCCCGCTATTTTGTTCTGGAAGCTGAAGTTCCACCGATATCACGCCATCTTGGCTATGAATCTGTTCCAGGATCCAGCTCTTCAAGATTCTGTGAGGCCTTTCCGTGACTACGCTGTGAAACATCTCTACGAGTTCGACAGGCTTTGCAAGCCTCATGTCCATATGATGGGCTGCCCACTTGAGCATCATGACAGCGCTTTTTTTCCACTGGTCAAGCATTATTCCCCTTGCATAAAAGAATCCAAGGAATCCGGTTGAAAAGAGAAGCAACGCAACCGGCAAGACCAAAAAAAGCATGAAACGCTGATTTAAGCTCTTAATTTTCATCCCATAGCCTGATCTTTCTCGGATACCAGGATCAGGCGAGCCCTCCAACCTTTATAGATATAATCCACATAGGAAACATACCATAAAGCACAATTAACAACAAATAAGGCGGCAAGACACCTCTCTTTCCCTTTATTCACCCTCATGCATTTGGTAGGATCTGCTTCAGGTTCAACCATGAACAGGATCCTGAAAAGGCAATAAGGGAAAGGCAGCGGTGGAATCATGGATATTTCGTTAATTAAGGCCATTGGTTTTGATCTCTTCAACACTCTGATAGTGGCTGGGCCCAACACCCTTCAAGAGGCCATAAAGCGCCTCATGGACGCACTCTTGGATATTGGGATCAAGTTCAACAAGTCAGAATTCCAGAGGCTCTACAGGGAGGCGGTGGTAGAATTTGTAGGCAGGGCAAGGGAAACCGGCATTGAGACCCATAATAAATTCTGGATTGCAAAGGCCCTTTCTGAACTCGGTCATCAATTCAACCCCGATGATCCGGAGATTTCCACTGCAATGGAGGCATATTTCTCTGCCTTTTTTGAGTACTGTCACGTCATCCCAGGGACATTAACGACCCTGGATATACTTTCCAGATCATTTCCCTTGGGGCTGCTAACCAACTTCACAGATCCCCCTGTTGCAAAGAGGCTGCTAAAAGAATTCCATCTCGAAGCCTTTTTTGAGACGGTTGTTATCTCGGGAGAATTGGGTTATCGGAAACCGCATCCAATGGCATTTAAGAAACTCTTGGATTCATTAGGTGTTGAGTCCTACGAACTAATCTATGTAGGTGATGATCCCGGCCCCGATATAGATGGCGCATTAAATGCAGGAATCAGGCCTGTGTGGTTCACCTATACGCAGGCCCACGGAGTGAGAAACATCCCCATGGCATTTCCCACAGACCTTGAAAGGCCTTCCAGGCCAGTGACCAGGGTCACTGATTGGCGGGAGTTTCTCTCCCTGTTTCCCGGCCTGTCCCATACCTTAAAGACCTTAAAGACTTCTCAGGAATGATCTTTCCTGGGACAACCTGCCCCACGGGCTAGGGTCACCCTCCAGGATCTGGTTTCTTTTGAGATGCCTCCTGGTTAGCCCCAGGCTGGCCTTGGGTGCCTAACTTGTTTTCAGCCTCTTCACTGCTTGAGGCTTGAGATGGAGGGCCCCCTGAATTGCTCTGTCCTTTAGTGATACAGCTTGAGAAAAGAAAGGCCCCCGCAGCCATAGATCCCAAGATCCAAAAGATCAAACACCTCTTTTTAAGCCTTTCACCCATATTTAGCTCTCTTAACCTAAGTCCTTAGAAAGTAAAGACCTTGTCAGCCTCCCTTGCCAGTTCATACAGGTCATCCATCCAACCAATGGGGCAAGTGGCCGATCCCTCCAGACCGTGGGATTTCATGCATACCCCTCACACGTAAAAATCTCCCTCAAATCTATTTATCTCCCCCATTACGTCGAATTTGTCACTCTCTGCTTGTTGGA
>JAMOVZ010000169.1 GCA_027061865.1 Desulfobacterales bacterium | reverse complement strand
AAGTGACAGGCGAGCCAAAATGACCCTTGAAAGGGGACTGGCCTTGACCCTCCTTCAAAAGCCCCTTAGATTAAAAGAACTGAGCAAGATTATCAGAGAGAGCCTGCCAAGGCCCCAATAGTAGAAATCAATATTTGTCCCACGCCACTGCCGGGGATCTTATCCTTGGGTGGCGTGGTTTGAGAAAGAGATGGGTAAAGTAATAGCCATAGTTGGAAGGCCGAATGTGGGCAAATCCACGCTCTTTAACCGTCTTTCAAGATCGAGAACCGCCCTGGTGGATGACCGACCGGGAGTCACTCGCGACAGGCTCTATGCCACCATGAACTACGAGGACCGCCAATTTACCTTTATAGATACGGGGGGGCTTGGCGAGGACTCCCAAGACCCCATATCCTCAAAGATCAGGGAACAGGTCCGCTTTGCCCTTGATGAGGCTGACCTGGTCCTTTTTATGACAGATGCCCGCCAAGGGCTCACCCCTGTGGATCAGGAGATAGCGAGGGAGTTGAGGAGGGCCCGGAAACAGGTCTTTCTTGCCGTGAACAAGGTGGATGGGCCGGAGCTTGAGCACTTGGCAATGGAGTTTTATTCTCTGGGATTTGAGGATGTGTATCCCATCTCCTCTGCCCACGGCTATGGGGTTAAGGCATTGATGGAGGCACTCCTCGAAGCCTCGCCCCAGGAAGAGGAAAAAAGCCAAAAAGAGGAAGCGGCAAAGGTGGCTGTGGTGGGCAAGCCAAATGTTGGCAAGTCTTCTTTGATCAACAGGGTTCTGGGGCTGGAGAGGCTTGTAGTCAGCCAAGAGCCTGGCACCACTAGGGACTCTGTTGACACCCCTGTGCTGTGGAATGGGAGGTCCTATCTCTTCATTGATACGGCAGGAATCAGGCGGAAGCCAAAGGTCAAGGAGAAGCTTGAAAAACTCTCAGTCATAAAGGCCCTTGGCAGCTTGGAAAGGTGTGATGTGGCCTGTGTTGTGCTGGATGCATCTGATATGGTCTCTGAGCAAGATGCCCGAATTTGCGGATATGCAGCAGCAGAAAAAAAGGGGGTGGTCCTTGTAGTTAACAAGTGGGACCTTGTAAAGAATGACAAGGAAGCCCGAAGGGCGCTTGAGCGCGGAATATCCAGACGGCTCCACTTCCTCTCCCATGCCCCGAGAATCAATGTCTCCGCCCTTACAGGCGAGGGGATGCGCGGGCTTTTCAAGAAGATAGACCTGACCTACAAACAGTATTCGGCCAGGATCGGCACGGGGGAACTCAATCGGGCCTTGAAAGAGATCGTGGAACGCCATTCCCCTGCCAGGGATGGCCTCAAGATGGCCAAGTTCTATTATGCCGCCCAGGTCTCCACGCGCCCCCCCACCATTGTGCTTTTCATGAACCGCCCCGAGCTCATCACCGCTTCCTATGAGAGATACTTGGTAAATCAGTTGAGGGCAGCCTTTAACATGCCTTACGCACCTATCAAGTTGGTTTTCAGAAAACGGTCTAAAAGTACTTCTGGTTCTTGAAGATAATTTCCACTCTCCGGTTCTTGGCCCTCCCTGCCTCTGTGGTATTGGGGGCCCTGGGCTTGTCTGCCCCATAGCCAGCCAAGGCAATTTTCCCTTCTGAGGCACCGGTCTTCTTTGCCAGATAACGGAACACATTGTAGGCCCTGGCAAGGGAGAGGTCATAGTTTGTGGGATATTGGGGGGTGTTTATGGGAAGATTGTCGGTGTGGCCATCCACATAGACCTGGTAGTTGGATATCCTGATAAAGTTGGCAACCTGGTCAAGGACCTCTTTCCCCTCTGGTTTCAGTTCCGCACTGCCTGATTCAAACAGAAGCCCCTGGCCGAAGATGAGCTTGAAGCCGCTGTCAATAGGCTGGAATTCGAGCACGCCGCTTGCATCTTTAAAGGGGTTTTCCGTGATGTCTGAAACCAGCTTTGTGTCTTCCTCTTGTTCCTTGTTTATGACCAAATTGTCTCTCAATTTTTCATACAATCCCTCTATGAGGATCTCTTTTGGCTTGTAGATCTCGCCGTATTCCTTGAAAAGCAGCACCCCAGAGCTGCTCGAAAAATTTTGGAACATGCTTCGGAGCTTCAACTGATCCATGGAAGACATGGAGAGCAAGAGCACAAAAAAGGTAAGGAGCAGCGTTGAAAGGTCCGAGAAGGTGACCATCCAGCTGGCGCTTCCGCCTCCGGCCTCCTCTTGCTTTTTCTTCTTAGCCATCCTCGCCCCCCTTTAACTTGAACAGGAATCCCTTGAAATCAAGGAGCAGCTTTTCTTTCCGAAGCCCCTTTTTCACGCGGTACGGGAGGCTTGCCCGGTAGTCCAAAATGATTTCCACCTGCCTGTTAAAGGTGCCAGGGGCCTTCACCACCCCTTGCTTGATGTCTTGGATGCCGAAGCCATGGGCCACCAATTTCTTTTTCGGCACCTTGCCCTTTGTTTTTAGGAATCCATATACACTGGAGGCCCTGTTTGCTGAAAGGAGCATGGCATCTCTCATCCTATCCTCACTAAACAAGACTTCAGAGGAATCCACATAGCCTCTTAGCTCCACAATCCCCGGCGAGTCCCTAAGCAGAGGGGCGAGCTCCATCAAAAATTTCCTCCCCCGGTCCGTCAATTTGCTGGAGCCCTTGTCAAACAGCACCCTGTGGCTCAGCCCTATGATGATTTTTTCACCCTCCATCTGCACCTTTACATCTGCCTGCAGATTGTTCTTGAAGGCAATATTTCGAAGCCGCTCGAAGTCTATCTCCTCCTTGGTCACTGGTGAGGCCCC
>JAMOVZ010000168.1 GCA_027061865.1 Desulfobacterales bacterium | reverse complement strand
CAACCCGACCTTGGCACAGCCCTTCTCCTTGTAGCCATCGGCCTTTCCATGATCTTTGTTGCAAGGGTCAAGGCCAAGACCCTCCTCCTCCTGGTGGCCTCCACCCTTATAGTTGCACCGGTTTTGTGGTTCAACCTCAAGACATATCAGCAAAAGAGAATAATGACCTTTTTGCGCCCTGACCTGGATCCCCTTGGGGCCGGGTATCATATTAGCCAGTCAAAGATTGCAATAGGTAGCGGCCTTTTTTGGGGCAAAGGATTTCTTAAAGGTACCCAGACGAGGCTTCATTTTCTTCCGGAACAGCACACCGACTTCGCCTTTTCAGTGTGGGCAGAGGAATGGGGTCTTGTAGGGGCTTTGGTGCTCTTGGGCCTTTATCTGCTCCTCATATTATGGGGCATATTCATAGCAAAGAACTCCAAAGAGAGATTTGGTGCCTTTCTTGCACTAGGTTTGACTTCGATCATATTTTGGCATGTCATTATTAATATAGGTATGGTTACAGGGCTTTTGCCCGTGGTGGGAATCCCCCTGGTGTTTTTTAGCTACGGAGGTTCATCACTTGTGACCACTATGGCTGTCTTAGGCCTACTGATGAACATTAGAATGAGGAGGTTTATGTTTCAGTGAGCCTTTAAAATTAGTGAGAACCGGCGAGGGTGATCCAAAATAAGTTTTGTTGGATTTTATTGATTGGTTTGTGATTTTTTATGCAAAAATTGGGCCTTGTTAGCTATTTATTGCACACTTTGGGCCCGGGGAGGTTGATTATGAAAAAGCAAAAGGACGGGATCAACGCATTTTTGGGTGAGGACACCTCATTTGAGGGCAAACTTTCATTCACAGGCACTGTGAGGCTGGATGGTGAGTTTAAGGGAGAGATCTTTTCTGATGGCACCCTGATAGTGGGGGATACGGCCAAACTGGAAGCAACCATAAGGGTTGGAAGGCTCATTGTAAGCGGTGAGGTAAAGGGCGGTATCGTGGCCCGGGAGAGGATGGAGATCCACGCCCCTGGAAAGGTGCTAGGCGATATCGTTTCCCCTGTTCTTACCATTGATGAGGGGGTGGTTTTTGAAGGTACGTGCAAGATGCGAGATACCGCCCAGTCAGGGCAAGAGAAGGAAGGCGAAAAAGAGGAAAAAAAGGTTGCAGTAATCAGCAAATCGGTAAAATAGGGAGAAGGTGAAAAAAAGCACAAAAAAGTTTTGACAAGGGAGATTTTTTTTTGTAAAAGGCGTTACCAATCTAAGGCCGGATTTTGACCAACCACCCTGAAAAGCAGAGGGAGGGGAAAGTTAGGCATGCTGGAAATAGATGTAACCCTTTTGTTTCAGATCGCAAACTTCTTACTATTGCTTATCCTCCTGAACATCTTCCTGTATAAACCAGTCAGAAATATCATCAGGGAACGAAACCAGCACATCAGCTCGCTGCAGTCAACAATCGAGGAGTTAAGCTCCAAGGCAGAGCAGGAAGAGGCAGCCTTGGAAGAGAATATGGCCCTTGCCAAAAAGGAAGGGTTTAAGGAGAAGGAAGACCTGAAGGCTCAGGGAATAGAAGAGGAGAAGGCCATAGTTCAACAAGCCATGAGCCAAGTAGAACAGAAGGTGAAAGCCGCAAGGTCAGAGATAGAGGCCAGCATTGCTGAAGTGCGGAAGACTCTGGAAGAGCAGGTTTCAATGTTTTCCAAGGAGTTGGCAGAGAAGATCCTGGGGAGGACCGTTCAATGATTAGGCGCAAGATACCCTCTTTCATCATTTTCATAGGGGTACTGGTTGTCTTAGGGACCGCTTCATTGGTCTTGGCAAGTGGTGGGGGGGGAGAGGCAGCTCATGAGGCAGCTCATCATGTGGACAAAAGTGCTGCATTGACTGATCTTTTATACAGGTTCATCAATTTTGCCCTGCTTGTAATAATACTCTTTTTTGCCCTTAAAAAGGCAAATGTGGGGCAGCTTTTCTCAGCCAGGCGGGAAAAGATACAAAAGGTCCTTGAAGAGCTCAAGGCCGCCAAGCAAGAGGCTGAAAAGAGATATAGGGAGATCGAAGAGAAACTAAAGGCCTTTGAAAAGGAAAAAGAGAAGATCCTAGAGCAATTTAGGGCTGAAGGATTGGCTGAGAAAGAAAGGATTATTGCCGAGGCCAAGGAGCGGGCCAAACAGATGCTTGAGCAAGCCGAATTTACCATAAAGCGGGAAATAGAGGCCGCGAAGGGCAGGGTGCTCCATGAGGTGGTGGAATTGGCGGCTTTAAAGGCCAAGGAAATAATTTCCCGGGAGATCAAGGACGAGGATCAAGAGCGCTTGGTAAATGAATTTATCGAAAAGGTGGAGAGAGTACATTGATTAGTTCAAGAGTGGCAAAAAGGTATGCCAAGGCACTTTTGAGCATAGGTCAGGAGGACGGCAACTATCAGCTCTATGGAGAAGGGTTGAGGGTGTTTGCCAAGTTTTGTTCTGACAATAAGGAATTTTTCAAGGTTATCTCGACCCGTATATTCTCCATGGATGAGAGGAGAAAGGTCCTTGAAATAGTGCTTGAGAGAAGCGATTTTCCTGTTGTGCTCAAGAATTTTTTAAGGGTGTTATTGGAGAAAAACAGGATCGCTGCCATAGAAGATATTTCCAGAATTTACGAGGCACTCACAGATGAGATATCCAACATAACGAGGGCGAGCATATCGATTGCAAGGCCGGTCCGAGGCGATGTAATGATCAAGCTGGAGCAGGCCTTGGAGCGGTTGACCGGTAAAAAGGTTAAGAGCCAAGTAACTGAAGACCCTTCCCTTATAGGGGGA
>JAMOVZ010000167.1 GCA_027061865.1 Desulfobacterales bacterium | reverse complement strand
CCAGAAGATAATGCTCCTTCTTGGCGATGAAGACGTGTCCCTTTCAAGGGTTGCCTCTTTGATTGAGAGGGATCAGGCCCTCGCCGTTAAGATATTAAAGGTGGCGAACTCTGCCTTTTACAGAACCCTCAGCAAGGTCAGCACCATTGATCATGCCCTTGTGATTCTCGGAATCGAGGAGGTGAGGGCTATACTGCTTGCCTTTTCCATTCACAATTTCTTTTCAGGCGGAAAGAACGGTAACTTTGACAGGACGCGGTTTTGGAAACATTCAGTGGTTTGCAGCCAGATAGCAAGGTACTTGGGCAGGTATTTCAATCTGCCCCATGACGATACCCTTTTTCTTTCCGGCCTTATTCACGACATGGGAAAGGTGGTTCTGGACCAGTATTTTCACGAGGAATTTGAAGAGATCATAGATTACGTTGCCACAAACAAGGAGAGCTTCAGTAAAGGGGAGAAAAAGATCCTGGGGATCACCCATTACCAGATAGCGGCAAAGCTGCTTCAGCAATGGAAGTTCCCTGAAAAGGTGACCATGCAGGTGTTCTATCATCACGCCCCTTGGCATGATAAAAATTATGTTAATGGATCTATTGTAGTCTATCTGGCCAATATATTTACAAAAATGGTTGGCTTTTATTCACTTGAAGGGGAAAAGGTTTATGATATTGATCAGTTAGCCAACTCTAAAGCCATGAATTTTATAGTAGAGAGTGGCTTTGATTTAGACGCCCCTACCATTGAGAAGCTGGTGAATCAAATTCGGGAATTTTTGGCCGAAGAAAAGGACAATATGCTCCAATTCTTTGAATCATGAATCCCTTTGGTTGTAATTAATATTAGCCCGCCTCTTTGCATAACCTTCCAGATACCGTGGAAAAAAGATTTGACAAGGTAATACGACTATGTTAATTAAGCTTTTGTAAAATGAATGAAAGCTCATTCATGTCTGTTTTCCATCAGTTCCTTATCCATTATCAGAGTCGCCGCACAAACCAAGGAGGTCAGTCTATGGAGAGAAAAATCAAAAAGGCCGGAGTGATAGGGGCAGGAGTAATGGGGGCTGCCATAGCGGCACAGTTGGCCAATGTGGGTGTCAAGACAGTGTTACTCGATATTGTGCCTTTCGAGCTAACAGAGGAAGACAAGAAGAAGGGCCTTACTGAGAGTTCGCCAGAGTTCAGGAACAAGCTGGCAAAGCAAGGATTAGAGAATGCCTTGAAATCTAAGCCTCCTTCATTTTACCTCCCAGAATATTCCAAAAGGATTCAGATCGGAAACCTGGAAGATCACTTGGAATGGTTAAAAGAGGTGGACTGGATTGTTGAAGCAGTAGTTGAGCGGCTGGACATCAAGCGCAGTCTTTTCGAAAGATTGGAAAGCGTGCTCACTGAGAACACCATTGTCACATCCAACACCTCTGGGATTTCGGCAAAGGCCATGTGCGAAGGCCGCTCCGAGCTGTTCCGCCGAAACTTTGCCATAACCCACTTTTTCAATCCTCCTAGGTACATGAAGCTTCTGGAGTTGGTGCCGGGCCCAGACACCTCACCTGAAGTTATGGAGGTGCTGGCTGAGGTGTGCGAAAAGGTGGTGGGCAAGGGAATTGTATATGCCAAAGACACTCCCAATTTTATTGCCAACCGAATCGGCATCTTTTCCATGCTCAATATCGTAAGAACCATGGTTGAGATGGGCCTCACCGTTGAGGCCGTGGATAGGCTCACCGGACCTATAATCGGCAATCCCAAGAGTGCCACATTCAGGACGGCGGATCTCGTGGGACTGGATACGATCGTTCATGTTGCCAACAACGTCTACGAAGGGGCCCCGGATGATGAAAGGCGGGAGGTGTTTAAGATACCTGAGATCATCCAAAAGATGATCGACAAGGGCCTGCTGGGCGAGAAGGCAAAGCAGGGTTTTTATAAGAAAAGCAAGGACAAAGAGGGCAAAAGGATAATCCTCTCGCTCGACTATAACACCTTTGAATACAAGCCCCAAGAAAGGGTGACCTTCCCTTCGTTAGAAGCCGCAAAGAACCTCCCTTCCGTCTCTGAAAAAATAAAATCACTTTATTATGCCAAAGATCTAGCCGGCCGGTTCACTTTCAAGACAATGAGCGAGACCCTGATCTATGCTGCCAATAGGATCCCTGAGATCGCAGACGACATCGTTAATATTGACAATGCCATGAAGTGGGGCTTTGGCCGCAAACTCGGCCCCTTTGAGACATGGGATGCCATTGGGGTTGCCAAGTCTGTGGAAAAGATGAAGTCAGCCGGCTACCAGATCCCTGTGTGGGTCCAGGAGATGCTGGATTCGGGCAAAGAGTCGTTCTACAAGCGGGAGGCGGGCAAGCTTTACTATTATGATCAGGCCTCCAAAGACTACGAGGAAGTGCCTGTAAAACCGGGAATCATCCTGCTTCACGCATTAAAAGAGCAAAACAAGCTGATAGCAGGAAACAGTGGAGCCTCGCTTGTGGATATTGGAGACGGTGTGGCATGTTTGGAATTTCATACCAAGATGAATGCCATTGGAGAAGATATCGTCTCAATGATCCGAAAATCCATAGACATAGTGTCTAAAGAATACGAGGGCCTCGTGATTGCAAACCATGGAGACAACTTCTCGGTAGGGGCCAATTTGGGCTTAGTGCTCTTCACCGCCCAGGAAGAGGAATGGGATGACCTGGAATGGATGGTAAAGGCACTCCAGGATGCCCTCATGGGCCTGAAATACATGGAAAAACCAGTGGTGGCAGCTCCTGCAGGCATGGCCTTGGGAGGTGGGTGCG
>JAMOVZ010000166.1 GCA_027061865.1 Desulfobacterales bacterium | reverse complement strand
GGGGGATAGATCGTGAGTAAAGACATAGGAAAGATAGTGCTGGCCTATTCAGGAGGGCTTGATACCTCTGTGATACTTCATTGGTTAAAGGAGACCTACCAGTGCCCTGTGGTGGCATATGCCGCAGACGTGGGCCAAGGGGAAGGAGAACTCTCAGGGATAAGAGAGAAGGCCATGAACACGGGGGCCGACGAGGTGGTGGTGGAAGACCTGAGGGAAGAATTTGTCCGCGACTTTGTCTGGCCCGCCATGAGGGCCAATGCGATTTATGAGTCGGCCTACCTCATGGGCACATCCCTTGCCCGCCCCATCATAGCAAGGGGCCAAGTGGAGACTGCCCAAAGACTTGGGGCTGATGCCGTAAGCCATGGGGCCACAGGCAAGGGCAACGACCAGGTGCGCTTTGAGCTCACCTATATGGCGCTGGACCCTTCGCTAAAGATAATTGCGCCCTGGAGGATCTGGGATTTCAGGGGCCGGGAAGACTTGGTGGCCTATGCCAAGAAAAACAATATCCCCGTGCCGGTGACCAAGGAGAAGCCATACTCCAGCGACCGCAACCTCCTGCACATCAGTTTTGAGGGGGGGATACTGGAAGACCCGTGGAAGGAACCCCCTGAAGACATGTTTGTGCTCACTGTCTCTCCCCAAGCAGCCCCTGACAGACCTACCTATCTGGAGATAGAGTTTGAAAGGGGAGACGCTGTGGCAGTGGACGGAGAGAGGCTCTCCCCTGCCAAGCTCTTGGAGCGCCTGAACCGCGTGGGGGGTGAAAACGGCATTGGCCGGGTGGACCTGGTGGAAAACCGTTACGTGGGAATGAAGTCGCGGGGGGTTTACGAGACCCCGGGGGGGACCATTCTGCGTACGGCCCACATGGCAATGGAGTCTATCACCCTGGACCGCGAAGTGATGCACCTTCGCGACTCACTCCTTCCCAGGTATTCAGAGATGATCTATTACGGATACTGGTTCTCTCCTGAGAGGGAGGCCCTACAAGCCCTCATAGACCAGAGCCAGCAGTGTGTGAGCGGGTTAGTTCGGCTCAAACTTTACAAGGGCAATTGCATGGTGGTAGGCCGAAAGTCGCATCTTTCACTCTACGACCCTCAACTGGCCACCTTTGAAGGAGATGAGGTATACAACCAGCAGGATGCCGAAGGGTTTATCCGCCTCAACGGCCTGAGGCTCAAGATGGCCCGGCTCCTGCAGCGAAAGACAGGATGACGCACTAGATATGGCAAACAAACTTTGGGGAGGCAGATTCAAGGAAGAACCGGACCAGGCACTGGAAGCCTTCAACTCCTCCATAGGCTTTGACATCAGGCTTTACAAGGAAGAGATTGCAGGCAGCATGGCCCACTGCAAGATGCTCGAAAAGGTAGGCCTCCTGAGCCAGGAAGAGGCCTCTCAGGTGATCCAGGCATTAGGGCAGATAGAGCGAGATATTGAGCGGGGGCGTTACCAGGATCTGGACCAGTATGAAGATATTCACCACCTTATTGAAAGGGCCTTGGTTGAAAAGGTCGGTGAGGTGGGCGAAAAGCTCCACACCGCAAGGAGCAGGAACGATCAGGTGGCGCTCGATGTAAGGCTCTATGTGAGGGAAGAGGCCAAAGAGGTGATCACCCACATAAAAGGCCTTCAAGAGGCATTGGTGAGGCAGGCGGAAGCCAATATTGACCTCATTCTTCCCGGCTATACTCACCTGCAAAGGGCCCAGCCAGTGCTCCTAGCTCACCACTTGTTGGCCTACTATGAGATGTTTCGAAGGGATGTGGCAAGATTCCTGGAGAGCCTCAAGCGGGTAAACGTGCTGCCCCTGGGAAGCTGTGCCCTGGCAGGAACCACCTTTGAGCTTGACCGCCACATGGTGGCCCAGGAGCTGGGATTTGACGAGGTCTCCCGTAACAGCATGGATGCGGTGAGCGACCGCGACTTTGTGCTGGAATTTCTGTTCTGTTCAGCCACCACCATGATGCACTTGAGCCGGCTGAGTGAAGAGCTCGTGCTTTGGGCAAGCCAGGAGTTTGGCTTTGTGACCATTCCTGACGCCCTGGCCACGGGAAGCAGCATCATGCCGCAGAAAAAAAACCCTGACATCCCTGAGCTAGTAAGGGGTAAGACCGGCAGGGTATATGGCAACCTGGTGGCATTGTTTACCACAATGAAAGGGCTTCCCCTTACTTATAATAAGGATATGCAGGAAGACAAAGAGGCCCTGTTTGATACCGCAGATACCGTAAAGGCCTGCCTCCAGGTCATGGCCCGGCTTGTAGCAGCCCTTGAGTTTAACCGCGAAAGAATGGAACGAGCTGCAACCCAAGGGTTCCTGGTAGCCACTGACCTTGCAGAGTATTTGGTAAGAAAGGGAGTGCCTTTTAGAAAGGCCCACGAGACGGTAGGCCGCATCGTGCTCCGTGCCATTGAAAAGGGCGTGGAGCTTGACCAGTTGACGCTTAAGGAGATGCAGGGGTTTTCAAGGCACATTGAAGAAGATGTGTTTGACTGGCTCACCCCCCTCAAGTCGATTGAGCGAAGATCCCTTGAGGGGGGCACAGGCCGAGAATCAGTGAAAATGCAGCTTCAGACGGCAAAAAAGGAGCTCGGGCTTTGAGGATGATAAGGATCATCGTTGTTCTGGCCGCCTTAGGCTTTTTGCCGTGCAGCGTGGGCTGCGGCAAAAAGGCGCCTCCCAAGGCGGAGGCCGTCCCCTTGAGTGATCAAGGCCACAGCCTGGAGTGTCCAATACCGGTTTTTGTATCTGAATTTTATGTGTAAAGAGGAGATAACAAAGGAATATG
>JAMOVZ010000165.1 GCA_027061865.1 Desulfobacterales bacterium | reverse complement strand
TCTAAATATAATCCTTCCATTGTGGCCCGCACTGTGCGGCACGCTTTTCCAAAAACACCTGTGATCGGCGCATCCACGGCCGGGGAGATTCTTGATGCTCCTTTAAAGCAAAGCATAGTTGTCTTGGCCCTCGGCTCACCTTTCATGAATGTGAAGATGGGTGTGGGACAGGATGTTTCCCATGGCTGGAAAAGAGCAGTAGACAGCGCGCTTTCTGGAGAGTTGTCCCCCTACTTTGATCCTGGCCACAAAACTCTTTGGTCTCGGCTGAACCGAGAAGGGACCGGGGTCTTTGGAATCCTTTTTTCACCAGGCAACACCAAAAAGGCTGATTCCAGGGGTTGGGAGATACTTTCCGAGTTGAGTAAAAGGTGTGATGGACGAGTGCTGATCTTTGGGGGGTGTTCTGCTGATGACTGGTTGATGGAGGCCAACTATGTTATTGCGGGCGATCGGGCATTCTCTGATAGCATGGTCCTGGCTGTCTTTGAAACCCAGCTGAAATTCGGGATGGCCCTTTCTCATGGATTTCAGCCCTCTGGGAAGAGCGCGATAGCCACCAAAGTGGAGAATCATGTGGTTCTGGAATTAGACCAGAGGCCTGCGGCAAAGGCATATGCGGAGCTGTTGGGCGTGTCTCCTGTCCGCCTTGAAGGAAAACATATCACCCTTGAGAGTGGAAGGCCCGTTGGCCTGGCGGACCCACTAGGCCAGTACAGTATAATAGTAGCCACCTACTTTACACCAGAGGGAGGTGTTAGATTCTCTCAGCCGGTACCAGAAGGCGCTGTGCTCCACATAATGGATGCCGATCCGGACAGCTTGATCCTTGCCGCCCAGGACTCTGTCAGGAAAGCTATCATTAGGGGAGATATGTCCGACCCTTCCATAGCCCTCGTGTTTTCTTGTGCACTAAGAGAGCGGAGCTTAAAAGACAGGAGCCCCGAAGAGATCTCCGGAATAAAGAGGATACTTCCTGAGGTTCCTGTGGTGGGATTCTATTCGTTTGGGGAACAGGGTATAGATGATTCAAGGATGAACCGGCACAACAACGAGGTGATCACCACCCTTGTGCTGGCCGGGGAACTGAGAGAGTCCTCCTTGACTGCCCTGGAAAACCGCGAACTGCACGCACGGCTCAAGCGGATCAATTCCATACTTCACGTGCTGAGATTCGTAAACCAGATGCTCCTGATGGAGAAGGATAAAAAGTCAATGGCCCGTTTTATATGTGAGAGGCTTTTAAACATAGAAGGTTACAAGGGGGCGATGATTGTGTTCTTGGATCCCGAGGGAAAGCCCCTCCATATGGTCAGTGCTGGTTTAGATGAAAAGTTTGTCAAGATAGAGGAAGGCATCAAGCTGGGAGGAGCCTTGACTTGTGTGGCTAAAGCGCTCTCCGAACCTGGTGTGTCGGTTATTGAGACCGATAAACTGTGTCCAGGGTGTGCGTTGGCAGCTAGTGATCTGTGTGTGCGTGCCCTTTGTACAGCAATCGAATATGAAGGCAGAAATTTTGCAACCCTTACGGTTTGTTGTTCTCAAGTCGAGTTGATGGATGAGGAACGAGAACTGGTATCAGAACTTGCCGGTGATCTTGCCTTTGCTTTGAGGAAAATTGAGCTTGAGGAGGAGCTTGCCAAGAGCGAGGAGATGTTTCGAAAAGCCTTTGAGGCAAGCCCGGACTGGATTTCCATCAGCACCTTGGCAGATGGCAGGTATGTAGATGTAAATGAGGCCTATTGCCGGGGTACAGGCTGGAAAAAAGAAGAGGTAATAGGCAAGACTTCCCTTGAGATTGGTCTATGGGCTGACCCTGAGGACAGGGTTCGGGCTGCCCGCATACTTGAAAAGACAGGAAAGCTCAGGGACTTTGAGGTGGTATTCAAAAAGAAGAGCGGCGAAGAAATCATGGCCCTGTGGTCTGCAGATGTGGTGGAGCTGGGAGGGGTCAAGCATCTCATATCAGTGGTCGAGGATGTCACGGACAAGAAAAAACTTGAGGCACAACTCATCCATTCCCAAAAGATGGAGGCAGTGGGGACGTTAGCAGGTGGCATAGCCCACGATTTCAACAACTTGCTTCAGGCCATCCTTGGCTATACTCAGATATTGAAGATGGAAAGAACTGAGAGCGATCCTGGCTATAGTGAAATCGATGCCATTGAAAAGACAGCGCTCAGGGCCAGGGATCTCACAGCCAGGATCCTTGCCTTCAGCAGGGATATGGAGCCTGAGTTAAAACCCCTGGACCTCAACAGGCAGATAAGAGAGGCCAAGAAAATACTTGAGAGGACGCTCCCCAAGTCAATCGAGCTTGAATTATACCTGGATCCAGAAGTAAAGCTGATAAACGCCGACCCAACGCAACTGGAACAGATCCTGTTGAACTTGGCCATAAACGCCCGGGATGCAATGCCTGAGGGGGGGAGGCTTACATTTGAGACGGCAAATGTGACCCTTGACTACAAATACTGCAAGACAAATCCGGGAGTCGTCCCCGGTGAATATGTGCTCTTAAGCGTTAGTGATACAGGTCACGGCATGGACCGTGACATAGTCAAGAAGATATTTGATCCTTTTTTTACCACCAAAGGGCCGGGGAAGGGCACAGGCCTGGGGCTGGCTACAGTCTATGGAATAGTAAAAAATCACCATGGCCATATTAATTGTTACAGTGAGCCGGGTGTGGGAACGACCTTCAAGGTGTATTTCCCTGCGATCTCTTTCGCCCAGAAAGGTGGCCCGAGTCCAATCCAGGAAGAGGATATTCCCAGGGGGAAGGGCGAACTCATATTGTTCGTGGATGATGAGG
>JAMOVZ010000164.1 GCA_027061865.1 Desulfobacterales bacterium | reverse complement strand
GGGGCCTATGAAACATGGGGGGCTTGCCCTTTCCCTGTCCATTGCCTCCACTGTGCAGTTCATGCTCCTTTCAGTCCTTTTGAGAAAAAAACTGGCTTACGGCTTTTTCAGCCCCGTGCTTCGCTCAGCCCTCAAAAGCCTTGCCGCCTCATTGGTTATGGCCGCCTTCCTCCATGTGGTTGTTAAAGTATGGTGGAAAGGGTCACCTGGGTCACCAGCACTTGCCCTGGCAGGGGAGGTGATAGGGATGGTTCTCATAGGAGCGGCAATTTACCTGCTAACTGCCAAGATACTGCGCTTGCCTGAGCTGTCCTCCCTGAGGGCCTTGCTCCCTGTAAAGTCAAGAAAAGGTCCTTTTTAGGCCTTGAAAAGGAACCTTCCCTTTGCTAGTTTTCGTTCAATGAACAGGAGGCTTGCTTCCATAGATGTAGGGAGCCATACTGCCCGGCTTCTCATTGCCGAGGCCCAAAGGCGGTCCCTCGGCCCCATGCTTGCTCGAGATAGAGAATACATCAATTTGGCACATTACCTTTCAGGTGATACGCCCAGATTGCTAAGCCCTGAGGCGGCCCAAGTTGTGGGCCGCTGCCTTGTGAACTTCCAAGAACGGATTTCCATGCTTGAGGGGAGGCTGGTGCTGGCAGCCGGAACCGGCCTCATCAGGGAGGCCGTAAACAGGGAGGAATTCATTGGCGATCTCTTTGAGATATCAGGCATCCGCATCCAGCCCATTAGTCCTCAAAGGGAGGCAGTGCTCAGTGCCAAGGGAGCGCTTAGCTGGGTGAAGAGAGCCCCAGAGAAGCCTTCATTGGTCTTTGACCTGGGAGGGGCCACAACCGAGTTTTGCTTGGTTTCAGGAGAGGAATTTGTGGTAAGATCGCTTCCTCTTGGGGCCTCGCTACTCACCCGGAGATTTCTTGCCAACGACCCTCCCAGCGGTTTGGAGCAGGAGGCGCTAAATGGAGAAATCAGAAGAATTTTGTCTCAGGGGCTGAAAGACCTCTATCTTGGGGAACATATTGAGTGGCTCATCGGCACAGGAGGCACATGTGTCTCCCTTGCCGCCCTAAGCCTGGGCATTGGAGTGGGAGAATTGGCCCCTGAAGTGATTAATGGCCGCGAACTTCACAAGGAAGCCGTCAGGCTCTTGGCAGAGAGGCTGTCAAGCCTGAAAGCCCTGGAAAGGGCCCAGCTCAAGGGACTGGATGAGGGAAGGGCTCCGGTAATAGTGGCAGGAACTTGGATAGTTTGCCAGATAATGGATTATTTGGGCGTTGATAAAATCATTGTAAGCATGCATGACCTTTTGGAAGGTATGCTGCTTGAATTCTTGGAGGGAGAAGAAGATGGAGGATAAGGATTTGAGGCTGGGACTCACCTTTGATGATCTGTTGCTCGTGCCTGGGCATTCTACTGTGCTTCCATCCGAGGTGGATGTAACGACTTGTCTTACAAAAAAAATAGGGCTTAACATACCTATCGTGACCGCTGCCATGGATACGGTCACTGAGTCAGAGACCGCTATCAGCATTGCAAGGCAGGGGGGAATTGGCTTTATCCACAAGAACATGAGCATAGAGCGGCAGGCCATTGAGGTGGAAAAGGTGAAAAAGTCGGAAAGCGGCATGATAATAGACCCAATCACCATTGAGCCGGATCAAAAGATCTCAGAGGTCTTGGAAATAATGAAGAGGTACAAAATATCCGGGGTGCCGGTGGTAAAAGATGGGAACCTTGTGGGAATCATCACGAACCGTGATTTGAGATTCGAGACCAATTTGGACCAAAAAGTAGAAGCAGTGATGACCAAGGAAAACCTTGCCACCGCCAAGGTAGGCATCACCCTTGAAGAATCCAAGGAGATCCTCCATCAGCGCCGCATAGAAAAACTCCTGGTGGTGGATGAGGAGGGAAAGCTGCGGGGTCTCATCACCATAAAAGATATTGAGAAGATAAAAAAATACCCAAATGCCTGCAAGGACCATCTGGGCCGCCTGAGAGTGGGTGCGGCAGTGGGGGTGGCTCCCGATACTGAAGAGAGGGTGAGCGCACTTGTGGAGGCTGGGGTGGATCTTGTGGCAGTGGACACGGCCCACGGCCATGCCCAAGGCGTGCTTGACACGGTAAAGATGATAAAAGCAAAGTTCCCCGACCTCCAAGTGGTGGCAGGCAATGTGGCTACTGCCGAAGGCACTTATGCCCTCATCCAAGAAGGGGCTGATGGCGTAAAGGTGGGTGTGGGTCCCGGTTCCATCTGTACTACCCGCGTGGTTGCAGGAGTGGGTGTGCCCCAGATGACGGCCATCATGGATTGTGCCGGGGAGGCGAAAAAATGGGATGTCCCTATCATCGCAGACGGAGGGATCAAGTACTCCGGCGATGTAACAAAGGCCCTTGCAGGGGGGGCTGACTGCGTGATGATAGGTAGCCTTTTTGCCGGAACCGCAGAAAGCCCGGGCGAGACCATCCTGTTTCAAGGGCGGACCTACAAAGTTTACCGAGGCATGGGCTCGCTTGAGGCCATGAAAGAAGGAAGCAGGGACCGCTACTTTCAAGGGGGCGAGGAAAGCGAGGAAAAGCTGGTGCCGGAAGGTATCGTAGGAAGGGTTCCATTCAGGGGGCCTTTGGCCGATACCGTGTTTCAGCTCGTAGGGGGGCTCAGGTCAGGAATGGGATACTTGGGCTGTGCCAATATTGAAGAGCTCCAAAGCAAGTCAAAGTTCATGAGAATATCGTCTGCAGGGCTTAGGGAGAGCCATGTCCACGATGTGATCATCACGAAGGAGGCCCCTAACTACTGGCTTGACTAAATAGAGGACAGCTTAATCAATGGCCACTTTACTTTATAAGCATAAAATATTGATCCTGGACTTCGGCTCCCAATACACCCAGCTGATTGCCCGCAGGGTGAGGGAGGCCAGGGTATATTGCGAAATCCATCCCTTTAATATGCCTCTCGAGAAGATAAGAGAGTTCTCCCCAAAAGGCATGATCCTCTCAGGGGGGCCTGCCAGCATCTATGACACTGATGCCCCCAAAGTGGACCCCAAGCTTTTTGACCTCAAAGTCCCTGTGCTGGGGATTTGTTATGGCATGCAGCTCATTACCCATTTGATGGGGGGCAGAGTGGCAAGGGCCTTGGAGCGTGAATACGGGCACGCCCTGATCACAATAAGGGACGAAAAGGACTTGTTTCACGGCCTTGGCAGGGAGGGGCCGGAGACCGTATGGATGAGCCATGGCGACAAGATAGATCAGTTGCCCCCGGGCTTTGAGGTGCTGGCAAGCAGCAAGAACAGCCCCATAGCGGCCATGGCTGATAGGAAAAAGCGGATCTTTGGTGTGCAGTTCCATCCTGAAGTGGCCCACACCCCTAATGGCCCTAAAATGTTGCAGAACTTTCTTTTCCACATCTGCAAGTGCGAGCCCACCTGGACCATGGCCTCGTTTGTGCGAAGGACTGTCAGGGCCTTGAGGGAGCGGATCGGTAATGAGCGGGTGATCTGCGGCATATCTGGTGGTGTGGACTCCTCTGTCACCGCTGTGCTCCTTCACAGGGCCGTTGGGAATAAACTTTCTTGCATATTTGTGGACAATGGCCTCTTGCGCCGGGGTGAGACCGAGGAGGTAATGGAGCTTTTCGGTGAGCGCTATGGCATGGACATCCACCTGGTGGATGCCTCCAAGCACTTCCTTGCAAGACTAAAGGGAGTCACAGACCCGGAACAGAAACGCAAGATCATAGGCCGCGAATTCATCAGGGTGTTTGAAAAGAAGGCCAGGGAATTGGGAGAGGTCAGGTATCTTGCCCAAGGCACCCTTTATCCTGACGTGATTGAGAGCGTGTCGTTTAAAGGGCCTTCCGCCACCATAAAGACTCACCATAATGTGGGAGGGCTTCCTGAGGTGATGAACCTAGAACTGGTAGAACCCCTCAGAGAGCTTTTTAAAGACGAGGTAAGACAGGTGGGCATGGAGCTGGGGCTGCCACGGGAGCTAGTGATGCGCCAGCCCTTTCCTGGCCCCGGGTTGGCTGTAAGGATCCTGGGGGAAATCACACCTGAAAGGCTTGAGATCCTTCGGGCCGCTGATGTGATAGTGCTAGAAGAAATCCGGGCGGCAGAACTATATGAAAAAGTATGGCAGGCCTTTGCAGTACTCCTTCCTGTCCGCACCGTGGGGGTGATGGGAGATGAGAGGACCTATGAAAATGTGATTGCAGTAAGGGTGGTGGACAGCCTCGATGCCATGACCGCAGACTGGACCCGCGTCCCCTACGAGGTATTGGCCCGGATATCAAACCGCATCATCAATACGGTAAAGGGTGTTAACCGCGTGGTCTATGACATATCTTCCAAACCCCCCGCCACCATTGAGTGGGAATAGGATAACAGGATTATTGTTCTTTAACGGGCCAAAAGATTTCTTTTCTAGATTGAAGGGACAATATTTCTTCTGTGGAAAGGCCAAAGAACTTTCCCAGGTCGGCAGGGTGTGCCGGCCTTACAGCCTTACGGCGGTTTCGTTTGCCAAAGGCCAGGTAATTGTAATATCCCCAAACCCTCAAGGTAATGAACACTACCAGGACTGTGAAGCCCAAGTTCTTAAACAGGGTCAGGAGGTGTTTATACCCGGCCTGGTGAATTATTTCATGATAGAAAAAATGGATCCCCAGCAGCCATAGGAGAATGCTCAACACAGGAAGCAAGAGATATATCCAGAATAACCACATGACTGTTGTGAATCCCAACTCTCCTATAACGCGGAGCAGATTCCTAAGTTTGGGGTTGTCTATAATTTCTATTGACGAATCCTTTTCGGCCATCCCCGGATACCCCTAAGCTAAACCCCTGTCAGGACTTTTCCATATGGCCTTAACCCCCTTTTTCTTCATCAGGCCTTTAGGAGTAGCAGCTACGGCGGTGAGCGAACTAATGGCCCAATAGGCAAACGGATACCATATTACCCAAAATAGATACTTGAACATTTTTTGGTCATACCTCCTGTCTACATAAATGCTTACTAAAAACTGGACTACACATGTGAAGGCCAAAATGGAGCCAGTCCACCTAGGGGGGATAGGAGAGACCACATAAAGGGATGAAGACCACACCAAATCAAGCATCCAAAGTAGGACAAAAGCCCAAAAAGCATAAGCCCACAATACACTTGCAAGATATTCCAAGTAAACAGGCCAGAGTCTCCGCTGACGCCATGAAGTCCATATGTCTTTATGCTTTTTAAGCACCTCGATCCCTCCCTGAGACCACCTGAATCTTTGCCTCCAAAGGCCTCGGATAGTCTCGGGTACAAGAATCCAGCATACACATCTGGGTTCGTACCTGATATCCCAAAACTGTTTCTCCAGTTTCCATGTCAGGTCAATGTCTTCTGTAACCATATCGGTATCCCAGACTCCGACTGAGACCAGGGCCTGCTTCCTAAAGGCAGCCACAACGCCTGAGACCGTAAGCACTTTGCCAAGTATCCTTTGAGTCCTTTTGATAAGCCCGATTATGGTGGAGTACTCCCCTACCTGTATCTTTGCTAGAAGCGAAGTGCGGTTAAGCACCCTTGGATTTCCAGTGACTGCTCCTACCCTGGGGTGATTGACGAAGTGCCAGGCTATCCACTTGAGTGCTGTTGTCTCCAGCAGGGCATCTGCATCCATTGTCAGAAGGAACTCGGCCTTTGCAGCTATAACTCCTGCGTTTAGTGCGGTGGCTTTTCCCTGGTTGTCTTCAAAATATACAGCCCTGACCCTTTCATGTCTCTTGGTAAGTTCCTTTATTATTGCTCTGGTGTTATCAGTGCTGCCGTCATCAATAAGAATGATTTCAAAATCAGGATAGTCAGCCCGTAAAAGCTGGTGCACCGTTTTTTCAATATGTTTTTCCTCGTTATGGCACGGAACAAGTATGGAAAAGAGCGGATATCGATTCAAATTAGGGTCAGGGGACTTGGACCGTTCAAGCCTCCAATAAAAGATAAGCCCCCCAACCATCCACACGAAACTCATTAGTAGCGGGTAGAGGTAGACGAAGTTGCTAATATATTGGATTATGTTCTCGACACTCACTGCAGGAATGGATAATCCTCCGTCGACATTTCGAGCTTTATCGTTTTTAACCGTGGCTGATCTTCAAAACAGTTGTCCGGATAATATGCCAGATGCCTGCCACCTGCAGAGAGTATTGCCCTCAACTCCTGCAATAAATATGGAGCAGGAATGGGTTTATTTTTTTCCCAATTATATGTTTGTATTTTGAATACGGTTTTCTCTAAACCCTCAACGCTCTTCTTTGCACTTGCAACGAGATCCCGTAGCCAAGCCATAGGCTCCCGAGCTTTTTCCATTTGTGGATAGGCCATCACCACAACCCAGTCATAGTTCCTGAGAAAGAGCTCATAGTGCTGAGCAAAGTGAATTTCTTCTGCAGGGTCACATAAAAGGGGGGCATAAATATTTCTGGCAAACTTGGAATTGGGCCTGAACTTTACAACCGCATTTTTTAGAAGATTTGTGAAATCTATCAGTTTCATCGTCTTGTGCCTAGTCCATCTCTCCCTGAGCCACGCCTCTTTTTCTATCTGTTGTAGGGGGGGCTCTTTTCCCAGAGCGGCGTGAAAATCTTTGATGGCAAGAGGGTGAAAGTCTTCACTGTCTGATAAATATGCGTCGTCTTGGAACAGTATCCCGTCTATCATGCAGTGGGAGGCCAGGTCTTCGTATAACATTGAAATCTTTTGTTCCACTTCCTTGCTGAAGGGTGTAAGGCGCTTATACCAGGAAGTACTGATGGAAACTTGCTCTCCATCAAATTGACGGGTCCTGAATCTATTGTTAAATGAGTGGTCCGGAAAGGTGAAGCTGAGAGTTGGCATCCATGCAAACACGTCTATGTCACGAATCTTGATTTGATGAGTAGCCCAACCTAATATATCGGCCCTTACCGGCAAAACCCGGTTAGGAAAATAGACACTGTCCACATTCCCGTCTCCATCTGGATCAGCAAATGCCTGTAGGAAGACGGTGTTCACCTTCATGGCGACAAGTCTATCAATCAGCATGCCTAGATTTTCGTCTGTTTGTTGCGGGGAAGAGGGATCGTAGATGAGGTCCAGATCCACTTGCACAGCCCTCAAATGAGGGGGGTGCCCTTTGCCGGATAAAAGGTTTTTAAAGTGAAGAATGGGATCAACTCTTGGGGCCAACTCCTCTTTTACTAACATCCTGTTGGTATAATGCAGCCGGGATAGGTTTGTACGGCCCTCCTCTAAGGTAAGGCATATCTTGAATCCATAGCTCTTTGCCAGCTCTAGTGCAATAGAGTTGAATTTCCCGTAGGGCCAGGCCAAGACCCTCGGTGCCACACCAAGTTTTTGCTTGAAGAGAACCTCCTGCTTTTCAAAATCTTTTGCCAGCCGCTCCCTGTATTGCTCTGGGAGTTCGTATCTTTTTGTATCAGGGTCATACGCCTTGACCCAAATGCTGGGGCCAATGTTGCCCTGTCTCGTGTATCTGATGCCTTTGTGGAGATCGAATGTATGGGAGGCAATCTCCACCAATGGTGAAGAGCTAACCTCTTTTATCTGCTGCCAACTCATTAATGGCTCAGGCAAGTCCCTTGGCGGATTCTCGATCCAGGAGCCCACCACCCCCAGTACTGACGGATAACCGAAGAGCTTTAGCAACGGAAATACGAACTTGTAATATGACTCATATGCATCATCAAAAGTGAGAAGAACCGCTTTAGCCGGGAGCGGTTCAATACCATTGGCAGCCCTAATTATCTGTTCAACAGAGACGGGGGTATAGCCATGTACCTTCAGATACTCCATCTGCCGGACAAATGTACTCTGGGATACCCCATAGGGATCCTTTGGATTCAGCCTCGGGGGGATGCTATGATAACAAAGGACCAGGAATCCGTTATCAGATGCCATTGAATACGGGGGCAAGAATATCAAAAGAAAGGCCAGTGTCCCGATCAAGACAAAAGAGAGTGTGTGTCGTGATTTCAGAATCTCCATCTCCATCCCATCTCCCAGGTAAATCCTTCCACATTCTCCCCGTCATATATATTTCTAGAGAGTTCCAATGCCCAAAAAAGGGAACTGGTGTCTGAGAATTCATGGTCTTGCTCATATCGAAGTGTCAGTGGAATACCGGGTGAAAAACTTTTTTCATCATATAGTCCGAAGGTAACAAAGAGTCGGTGCACAAAAGATTGATCATAAAGGCGCTTTAAGGTCTGTTGAATCATAAAGGTGGCTGAGGCTCCCCAAGCACTCTCCGGATTATAGTAGAGGCGGTTCTGCTTTGAGTTCTCCATGCCATAGAGGTCAATGAACAGTCTGGCTGCCCAATCCCTTTTTGTGTAAAGCAATTGGTCAAATCCGGCCCCAAACTCCTGACGCCTATTTAGATCTGAAAACCTGCACCACCCATAGGAAAGATAATAACTCCTGAGCTCACTTTCCCTCCATCGTACTTTGGCATTTGCCCTGTGAGATCTAATTCCTTGAGCCATGGCGCGGATCGGTATGTCAGCTGTGTGTGAATCAAAAGAAACAAACAACTCCAGGTGATCGCTAGGAGTCACTTTGAGTTCTGTATAGGAAGCGAGATGGTTTCCGCCGTTTCTATAAAATGAAAGCTGTTGGTATGCTTCCAGTGCGCTGTTAAATGTGTGCCTGACTCCAAGACCGGACCGTGTGAGATTTTCTGAAGTGTCTTTACTGCTGCCATAAAGCCACAAACCGTTTATATACATCCTAGTGTAAAGAGATACAGGCTGAGAGAACTCCATTGTGACCGAGAGTTTTTCAGAACTGTCGTCCTCTCTGGTAACAGAGACATGCGTGTTGAATTCACGCATCTGCTCTACCTCGAGAGCACGTAGAGTCCTCCGAATAAACTTGTCCCTAGGATGCAGTTCTATCATTTCACTTGCAAGGCCCCTCGCCTCCTCTTTGTAAGCCAACTGGTCGAGGGCCATTACCAGCCCCGGATTCGAGTGGCGGTAATTTTTATCTAAGGTCTCGATGATCTTGAATTGTTCCAAGGATCTCCTGGGCCAGCCCCTCCATAAATATACATGGGCCAGTCCATCTCTTATTCCGGTATGGGCGGGAGCCTTTTCGTAAAGTTTGAAAAAGTACTCATTTGCTTCGGCGAGCCTGTCCTCATGAGCAAACAGCCATCCTTTGGCTAGGGCAATATCCACCTTTCTCCAGTTTGGTTGAGGTAATTGTTTCAGCCCAACGAAGCGGGGCATTTCGAGATCCAATTTGTTGATGATTCTCCAGGCTTCATCCCATCTCCTGAGTTCTTGAAGTGTATAGAACTTGCCCATCCGGGCACTTAAGGAGTTAGGATTTAGGCTGAGCGCTCTATTATAAAACTCTAAAGCCCTGTGAGGCTTCTCTGTGTAAAGATATGCTCCTGCCACTGTTTCATATACATATGGGGGGATTTGAAAACCTTTTTTCTTGATCATTTCAAAAAATTTAAGAACTGTCTTCATATCTTTGGCCTCGGCTAGGGCCACGATATAGTCAAACATAGCTTGCCGGTGCCCGGCCTTGACCAGGGGAAGCAGGATCTTTTTAGATAATTCAAGCTCTTTCCATCTGATATGTTCAGCTCCTATCCTTTGCCTCAGTGAGGCATGGAGGGACTTGTCATGAGGGAACACCTTGATGGCAATCGAAAGAGCCAAAGACGGGGCCCCCAGATCAGCTAAGGCAAGAAGCCTGAGTTTTTGAGCAGTCCTGTTCTCGGGATAGTTTATGAGTATTCGGTCATATTCCTTCACCGCCTCTAAAAAGTATCCCTGTTTTTCAAACACATAAGCCCTGGCAAATCTTACCTCAATATCGTCCGGATGTTCGTGAAGCAATTTTTCTAGTGCATCCAATGCCTTTTTGGAATCTCCACTTGCTGCGGCGCAATATGCCAGGCCAATCCTGGCTTTAAAAAACTTTGGATCGCTGTTTAGTGCCTCCCTATAAGCTTTCTTAGCTTTGCTGATTTCGCCTGTTTTGAAGTACGCCCAACCTAGCCAATTTAGGATGTAAGGCGATATTTTCATCTCATGGAATCCAACCTCTTCGGCCCACTGCACAGCACTCTTAAAGTGTCCGAATAAGACCAAGCACAAAAAATAATCCTCCTGGGCCCACTTCCGCCCTTTGAGTGCAGGGATGAGAAGGCCTTCCAAGATATCCTGCCTTTTATCTGGCGGAAGTGATGAGATTGCATCTTCCTTTAATTGCCATAGCCTTGAGAGAAGTGTCGGAGTGGAATGGATTCGTTTCAAGAACTGAAAAGCACTCTGGTATCGGCCTGCCTTAAAAAGGCTCAAGAATCCTCCCTCAATCGCCTCCATGTCTTTGGGGCTTAATGAGGACAACTTTTCATACAATGCAAGGGCCTTGTTATATGCCCCTGTGTCAGAATAGGCCCTTCCCATATTCTTCAGGAGGTATGGACGCATGGGAAAAGAGGGAGGAAGCTTTTCAAAGAGCTCAATGGCCTTTTCCTTTTTTCCAAGCCTTATAAGTAACACTAAATAATCTGAATAGGGCTTTGGATATTTTTTTAAAAAGTCTCCAAGGCCTTCCAAAAGCTGGAGAGCTTCATGGAATTTTTGAGATTTTATGAGGCGCCTGGCCTGGGCATAAATTTCATCCACCATCTCAGGTGGGGGGTAATCTTTGGGAAATAGATCAACCACTATCCGAGGAGGCTGGTTCAGTGCAAAAACTCTTTTTTCAAAATAGGGAAAATCAAATTGGAGTTTAACATTCAGATCCCTGCCTTTTGACATGAGATTTATTCGGACAAGCTGATGGGACAGGAAATAAGCTCCAGAAGGGTGCGCACTTGTATTTGCGAGCAAAATCCCAATGCGTCCAGGCCCCTCAATATTAATATGCCACTTCTCTGGGGATGTGGATAGGTCCAGGACCATTCTCAGGAAACTTTTTTGCCTATGGACCCGAATATTTTTCAGTTCAGAGCCTACCGCAGCTACATTCCACAAGAGTAGGAGGCCTGTTACGAAGGCGATAATTCTCATCTTCAGTCTCTCTATGACAACAGCACCTAAACAGCCTTTTTCTTTCTATTGAGCACAAAGAAGGCAATTC
>JAMOVZ010000163.1 GCA_027061865.1 Desulfobacterales bacterium | reverse complement strand
GTTTCTGAGGCATGACCCGTCGTTTATCTCCAGGAAAGAAAATCCAGCCTTAGAATCACGCCGCGTCCTCACCCATCCCATTACCACGTGTTTTTTGCCAACATCCTTTGTTGTCAGCAGTTCCTTGACCTTTGTCCTTTTCGCGTTCAGCATAGTGCACCCCACCTGATTCGATCTTTATTTTTCAAGACGATGGATCATCTTTTTTACTAGCTCCAAGGTCTCTCGGTCTTTTTGAAAAGGAGCTTTTCCTTCCAGGTCTGCCTCTATAATAGAGGGGTTGTAAGGAATGAAGCCCAAAAACTTCATGTTTGACATTTCTTTTTTTAAAAAATTTTCGTCCTCAGGGGAGCGGATTTTATTGCCTACCAAGAGCAGATTTTTTATGCCCAGATCAGCCGCTAGCCTTTGCACTTGTCTTGCGGTTTCAATGCTGCGCCTCCCAGGCTCAACCACCACTATCAAATAGTCAACGGCCATGGCGGTGCCTCTGCCCAAGTGTTCCAGACCTGCCTCCATATCCAGTACCACCACCTCGTCCCTGGCAAGGACGATATGGCGCACCAGGCTTTTTAGCAGGGTGCTCTCTGGGCAAATACACCCAGCGCCTCCCTTTTTTACACCGCCCATGACCATAAGCCTGATGCCGTTTGTCTTAAGGGATAATTTGTCAGGCAGATCATCCACCTTTGGATTGAGCTTGAAGAACCCCCCCATAGTCCCCACCTTGGTCTCGGTGCGCTCTTCAATCAGGTCGGTCATCTTAGAGATGGGCACGATCTTGTCACTGTCCTTTATCCCAAGGGCCTGGGCCAAGTTGGCATCAGGGTCAGCATCAATGGCGATGACCTTCTTGCCTTCATCGGAAAAGGCTTTGGCCATAAAGGCTGCAAAAGTGGTCTTTCCAACCCCTCCCTTTCCACTTACTGCTATCTTCATATCTTTTCTCCTGTTAGTCAGCGTTTCCTGCATGGAATTTTTTACAAAGCCTAAGCCTTTTGCCTCCCTGCAGAGGGCTGTGATAGGCCCCGAAAACTAAACTACATGAAAACCCTTGCAATGGCAATGGACAAGCTAATATGAACGGACTTCATAGAGGGTGTTGGCTTGTGCCGCTGCCTGATGACAAAGGAATTGGCGAAAGGGTTTATGGTTTCAAAATGTTACAAACCATGATATTAAAAGAAAGACTTGGATTGGGCCAGGAGGAGTGGGTTGCCAAAAAAGATGACGCCAAAGCAGTTAAGGGATGCAATCCGCCGGGGGCAGTGGAGGCAGCCCACCTCTGGGGCGGCGGGAGGGTATGTTCAGGCCAATCTGGTCATGATGCCCAAGGAGTATGCCTTTCCCTTTTTGCTGTTTTGCGTGCGAAATCCGAAACCCTGCCCAATCCTGGATGTGCTTGAACCTGGCCAGATTTCTCCTAACATTGCACCTGGGGCTGACATCCGCACCGATATCCCCAAGTACCGTATCTACAAGAATGGAGAATTGGAAAAAGAGGTGGAAAGCGTTGAGGGGCTTTTCAATGAAGATACTGTAAGTTACCTTCTCGGATGCAGCTTTTCATTTGAAAAGGCCTTAATGGATGCGGGCATACCTTTGAGAAATGTGGAGGAGGGAAAGAATGTCTCCATGTATGTGACAAACATCCAGTGCGCCTCTGCAGGGCCCTTTCATGCCCCCCTGGTTGTCACAATGAGGCCCATGACCCCTGCTCAGGCCGTGAGGGCCGCACAAATCACCACCCGCTTTCATTTAACCCATGGGGCTCCAGTTCATTTGGGAGATCCAGGTTCCATCGGCATCAAAGACCTTGGCAGCCCTGATTTTGGAGACCCTGTAACCATACGGCCAGGAGAGATTCCAGTGTTTTGGGCATGTGGAGTTACCTCCACAGTGGCTGCCACCTCTCATCCCATACCTTTAGTGATTACCCATGCCCCCGGACACATGTTTGTCTCTGATCTGAGGGATGAGGAATTGACCTTGTTTTGATTGGTTGCACATGATGATGTATTGAATGGACTCTCACTCTGGAAAGGAGGGCAATATGTCTGAAAAGCCTTGGTATGGCTCGAGGTGGCCTAAGGGTGTGGCCCATGAGATTAGTGGCTATGAAAGACCGCTCCACTCCCTCTTGGAAGAGTCAGCGACCAAATATCCAGACAAAACCTATACTATCTTTCAAGGTGCTGGACGGACCTTCAGCCGCGTTAATGATACCGCAAACCGGCTGGCCAATTTTCTGGCAACCCGGGGCATCAAGAAGGGCGAGAGAGTTGCCATTTTCCTGCCCAACATCCCGCATTATCCCGAGATCTTCTTCGGAATCCTCAAGGCTGGAGCAGTTTGTGTGACCTGCAATCCCCTTTACAAGGCAGAAGAGCTGAACTTTCAGCTAAGGGATTCAGGGGCCCGCGCGGTCTTTGTCATGGACCATCCCCAGTTCTATCCAACCGCGGTGGAGGCCGTAAAGGATACCCATGTCCACACAGTGGTAATATGTAACGTAAAATCATACTTGCCGGCCCTTAAAGGCCTCTTGGGCGGCTTGTTGGGCAAAATTCCTAAGGCAGAGCGTCATGAGCAAGGCCACCTCCTGTTTGATCAAGCAGTGAAAGGGCATGCCCCGGAGCCCCCAGAAATTGAGGTTGACCCCGTAAGGGATCCGGCAGTGCTCATCTATACAGGCGGCACCACCGGGCTTCCAAAAGGAGCAGTGCTTACCCATTCTAATATGCTCTCCAATGTGCTGGAGTTGGATGAATGGATAAGGCTGGAGCATGCCCCTGGTGAGCCCTTGAAGCGAATGATAAGGGGG
>JAMOVZ010000162.1 GCA_027061865.1 Desulfobacterales bacterium | reverse complement strand
GGCCTCGAGGTGGAGCTTATCTCTCCCCTTTCTGAGACGTTCAAAAAGGATTACCTTGCTCAGGCCCAAGAGGTGGAAGGCCTGAACCTTGTGGAAGGCAGGCCCATCAAAGTGGAGACCAAAAAGGATCAACAGCTACTTCTTACATACAGCACTGAGAGCGGAGAAGAGCAGCAACCCTTTGACATGATCGTTGTGCTAACAAAGGCTAAGTTGTCCCCGGATATCCAGGGACTTAGTAAGAAGCTCGAGCTGGAGGTGGTGCAGGCTTAAAGGGAGGATTCATGGGTTAACTGGGGGATATAATTCCTTAATCATCATCACTGCATCTTGGCCGGCAGGATAAAAGCCTTTCTTAATTTTCACTTCTCTGTAGCCCATCTTCCTGAACAGACCCATGGCTGCCAGATTTTCCACTGCCGTATGGAGTACCATACGCTTCATCCCCAAGGTTGTTGCCCTTTTTTCTGCGGCCTTCAGCAACATGGTTCCCACGGAGCGCCTCCGCCAGGGTTCAGCCACTGAAATGGCAAGGAGTTCGGAAACCCCAGAATCCTTTTCAAAGGAAGGGCCGATCATGGCGAATCCTACAGGCTCAATCCCTCTAGCTGCCATGAAGGTAATAGTGCTGGGATAGGCCTGCCAGGCCGGGATGCTCTCCTCATAGGGGCCGTATTGCTGGAATGCCTTCAGCGAAAGGGAGCGGATGAATGGCATGTCGCCCATGTGGGCTTCTCTTACAGAGAACTGGGGGGGCAAGGGCTGGTATCGTGTCTTTGGAAGGGGGCTTTGACCCTTTGCCGTTTTGATCTTGGTATCTTTGGGCGGAAGTGAGCGCTGAGCCCTCAACAGGCTTTTTCGCTTGAAATCACCATATTTTCCAAACCTACCCCGCCTTGACACCACAGACCCCTCAACAAGCCGCTCACGCCCTGGCGCCTAATTGCCAAGGGAACTCCAATACTTGCCGTGAACCTTCCTGCTGGCCTCTATTATGTTGTCAACTGCCCTCTTGTTCATTTTTTGTATGACATGGCCCAAATCAGAATGCTCGGCATCGGCCATATCGCGAAGTACGGCCCGCACACCTTCCCTTAAGCCTTGAAGATTATACCCCCCCTCAAGACATAAGACCACCTTCCCTTCACAAGCCTCTTGGGCCATATCCAAGATGGAGCGGGCAAGGGCCCCAAAACCTTGTGCTGTCACCTCCATTCCACCCAAAGGATCACCTTTGTAGATATCAAATCCTGCCGAGACCAGCACGAGGTCGGGCTTGAACTCCAGCCCTATGGGCCTGAGGATGTTTTGGTATATTGCCACATATTCTCCATCCCCGTAACCTGCGGAAAGAGGCACATTTACTGTGTAGCCTTCCCCTTTGCCCGTTCCCACCTCCTGGAAAGAGCCGCTTCCAGGATAATAAGGATATTGGTGGGTGGAAAAGTAGAGCACTGTGGGGTCGTCTTCGAATATGTGCTGGGTTCCATTTCCGTGGTGGAGGTCCCAATCGATTATCAGGATGCGCTCAACCCCGCATTGCTTTTGGGCATACCTTGCCCCAATTGCAACATTGTTGAAGAGGCAGAATCCCATGGCCCTTGCCCTCTCGGCGTGATGCCCTGGCGGCCTTATTAGTGCGAAGGCATTGTCAAGGTCTCCATTCATTACCAGTGAAATGGCCTTGCAAACTCCTCCCACCGCCAAAAGGGCTGCCTCATAAGAGCCTGGAGACGTGGAGGTGTCAGGGTCCAAGGAATAGGAAGGTTTTCCCGCTGTGCTCTTGACAATTTTGACCAAGGACTCTGTGTGAACCCACAGGAGGTGTTCCTCTGGAGCAGGCTCAGGGGTTATTTCTGCCAAGAGGCCTTTCATGTCATCTTCCTCAAGCATCTGATAGATGACCTCCAGGCGCCTTGGGCTTTCAGGGTGGTAAGCGCCTGGGTCATGGTTCATGTATCGCTCATCCTTAACGACTCCAGTCCGTTTCATATGGCCCCCCTTTCAAGCGTGTGTTTCTGGATTCCGTTTTTTAATTTTTTCTTTTATCAAAAAAAAGTTACGGGCGGAAGCAAGATTGCCCATAAAATATCCTGACCCCTTGATACCTTTGGCCCCGGCCCTTATATTGATGGGTGTTTTCTGATGAGGAAGGTGATCCCAGATGTTTTTCTTTATAGCTGGAATCCAGCCCAAAACAAAGGTACTGGATGACACGCCAAAGATGTGTCCGGTCTGTGGACTGTACAGGGCCAGGCTGAAGCGGATTGACCATTACTTTTCAGTATTTTTTATACCCATCTTTAGGGTGAAAAAGGGTGAGCCCGTGCTGGTCTGTGACCTTTGCGGCCCGGTCTCATCTGATATGGCCTCAGAAAGGGAAGCGGTGCCTTCAAGGATGAAAACGGGCCGGGAGCCCATCTGCCCCTCGTGCGGGAGCAAGGTTCAGGCAGATTTCCGTTTTTGCCCTTACTGCGGTCAGAGGCTTTAAAGGTGTAGCATTTCGATGGCATCCAAAAACAACGGCCCTTCGGTCAATGGGGGAAATCAGGGTCTCCTCGCCCCTTGGTTTATGGCCCTTTCAGTTTCCTTTTTCCTGGTATTCTCAAATGTATCATTCTTTTATCTCTATCCCGTGGCACTGGATGCCTTGGGCACCAGCAAGACCTTGATCGGCTGGGTCATGGCTATTTTTTCTCTGGCCACTGTGCTTTCAAGACCTTTGATGGGATACCTTGTTGCCTGGAACGGTGAGAGGTGGACCATCTTGTGGGGAGTAGTCCTGATGATGCTTGCCTCCATCTCTTACGTTTGGGTCAAGGGCTACGGGCCCCTCCTCTTGGGCATAAGGATTGTTCACGGAATAGGGTTTTCTGCCTTTGTATCTGGCGGCTTTTCCCTGGTGGCACGCCAGGTTACCCCGGAAAGACGTGCCGAGGCCTTTGGAGTAGTGGGGGCCTCCCTCATGGCCGCGGTGGCCTTGGCCCCACCTCTTGGGGAAATCCTGGTTCACAGAGGGGGGTTTCACCTGGTATTTGTGGCCGCAGCCCTTTCGTGTTTAATTTCTCTTTTTGCAATAGCCATATTGCCTAAAAAACAAACGCACATTGACTCCAGCCAAACCCGCCCGCCCGTGCGATATGTCTTTCTGCTTAAGAGGAGCAGGGCATTCATTTACCTATTGGTTGTCACCCTGATCTTTTCCCACAGCCAGTCCACTGTGGCCAATTTCGTGGCCTTGGCGGCCAAAGCAAAAGGGGCTGAGAGCGGGAGGTTCTTCTTTGTCTCTTTTGCCTTGGCGATTTTCATTCTCTTAAGTGCCGGCAGAGTTATAGAGAGGATAGGGAAGTTCTCGGTGCTCAGAGCTTCTTACCCATGGCTGGCGCTAGGGGTAGGGCTTATTCCCCCGTTTATAGGCTCTAATCTTTTCCTTATTCCGGCTCTCTCTTTTGGATCTGCCATGGGCCTCCTTTTCCCTACCCTAAATGCCTTGGCTGCTGATCATGGGGGCCAGGAGGAAAAACCAGCCATCATGGCCATATTCACTGCTGTTTATGACACAGGGTTTATTACAGGAGGGCTTGTGTCCGGCATAATCTCCCACGCCTTGGGGCTCGATGCCCTTTTCGGCCTTACAGGGCTTCTTGCCTTGGCAGGCTTTATCTTCCTCCTAGTCACTGCAAAGGGGTGGAGAGAATCCCAAACCATGCACTAGGGTCTTTCTACAAGTGGGCTTTTCAGCCCAAGCACTTGGAGGGGATCCAGCAAGCTAATAACAGAGCTATCCACCATAAGATCCCAGTCAGCCCTGGTGGGGGGATTTCCGGTTTTGAGCCATCCCATGGAGATGTGGAGGTGGGAAGGAGGCCCGCCCTTTTTTGTGTTTGCGGCCAAGGTGCCCAGCAGTTCACCCATGCTTATCTTCAGCCCTTCAGAGAGCCTTTCATGGGGGGCCATATGGCCGAAGGCCCAAACCAATGCCTGGCCTTCTTTGAATTGTGACCCTACAAATATGGAAAGGCCCATAAAATCACGAATAATTGATACAATTGTGCCGTCGTAGAGGGCTGGTATTTGAGTCTCTGTGGGCAGGTGCCTGGCATTTCCAGAGTGCTCCAAGTAGAGGCATAAATCCAGCCCTTCATGGGGGCGGAGGCGCGTGCCGCCGTTTCCCCACCACTTTTCCATGCTCTGAAAAAGCATCCCAGGGAGAAACTTCCAAGCCCTAAATTCCGGGAAGACACTGGTGTTTTTAGCAATAATTTGCTTTGCAAACGTGGATTGTGGAATAGTTTCCTTCACAAATAAAAAACTCTTTTCCCTTGCTTTTTCTTTATTTTTTAATTATGTTTCTTTTTTAGATGAAATGCCAAGGGTTTTTTAGCTTGAATAACCCACCTATATCCTTCTGATACTATACCCGGAAACACCGTGGTAAAGTTATATTGCTCATGATGACCCAAGCCCAGGTCATTTTTTGAGCAGCAATATTTTTATAAATGAAAGGAGGAAAAAATGAACGACATTGGAGCACAACTGACTTTTTTTATCACCACGTATGGGCTTAAAGTAATTGGGGCCATAATAATCCTGATCCTGGGACGTTTTGCCGCGGGCTTTGCCAAGTCTTTCGTAATCAGGGTGCTTGAAAAGAGGCAGACCGACCCTGCGGTAGTCTCTTTTACTGGAGGGCTAGTCTATGCCCTCGTTCTCGTGTTTGCGGTACTTGCAGCCCTGGCCAAGTTCGGTATTCAGACCGCCTCATTCGTGGCCGTTCTGGGAGCAGCAGGTTTTGCCATCGGCTTTGCACTGCAAGGGTCACTGGCCAATTTTGCAGCAGGGGTCTTGATCTTACTGCTCAAGCCATTCCGGGTTGGCGACTTCATTGATGCTGCAGGAGTAGCCGGCACCGTAAAGGAAATCCAGCTCTTCACTACAATCCTTGCCACACCTGACAACGTGAAGGTCCTCGTGCCCAACAAAAACCTGTTCGGTGATGTTATCAAGAATTTTTCAGGGTATGAGACCAGACGCATTGATCTCGTTATCGGGATCGGTTATAGTTCCGATATTCAGAAGGCTTATGAGATCATAAGCAAGATTCTCCAGGAGGACGAAAGGGTGCTTAAAGATCCAGCCCCTCAGATAGCGGTGGCAGAGTTGGCAGACTCAAGCGTAAACTTGATAGTGCGTCCCTGGGTGAAAGGGGAAAACTATTGGGTTACAAGGTTTGATTTGATCCGCAAGATTAAGGAAGAGTTTGATGCCAACGGCATAGAGATACCTTTTCCCCAAAGGGTTGTTCACATGGTACAAGACTAGTAACAAGGGGGGCGTAATGCCCCCCTTGCGCCATATTCCTGCCCCCTTCCCATTAAGATCCTAGAGATAGACATTCCTTTTTTAGTGCCTCAATACGGTTTCAAAGGGATTGGCGATATAATGGACATTAGAAGGCGTAAGATCTTGAGTTGGCTTGGAACCTGGCTCTTGGGGATTTGTGCCATCTTCTTCGGCTCAATGCTCAAAAGCAGGATGAAATTTCTTGTAACCCAAACAAGCCTCAGGCGGTTACCCCTGGACCTTCCACAAGGCATCAGCTTCCACCATGGCATAATAGTCAATCGCCGGAGCAATAAATATTTTGTTATCTCGGCCCACTGCACTCATCTAGGCTGCACCATTGATACAATGAAAGAAGGCGAGCTCCTGTGCCCATGTCATGGCTCTCGATATTCCTTGGATGGCAAAGTAGTAAGCGGTCCAGCAAGGCGTAACCTAAAGTTGCTTCGCCACCGGATAGACGAGAAGGAGAATGTGTTAATAATTGAAGACCCTGTCTGAGCAGTTTGCTTCTCATATGAGGAGATTTTTTGAGCTATGGTCTCGGGTCCTCCCCATGCCAGGGTTCCTGATATCTGCATGCATGTTTGTGGCAGCAGGCTCTGGCATCCTCCTGGCCTTTGCATATGACATAAACAGGCCGTTTGACTCCCTCCAGGTCTTGATCCTTTCTAATCCTGCTGGAACTTTTTTGAGGGGGATCCACTATTGGAGCGCCCAGTTCTTTTTCGTGCTGGTAGTGATCCACCTGATAGACCAATTGTCCAAAGATGGGGAAAGGGAACTCTCAGCAGGGCAATGGGCCCGACTTTCAACCATGGTCCCAGTGACCCTCTTCCTGATGATTTCAGGGTATCTTTTAAAGGGAGACAGAAGCGCCATATTAGCAAGACAAGTGATAGAAGGACTTTTGGGGACCTTGCCCATGGGAGATACCTTTAGGTTTCTTGTCCTTGGAAGTGGAGAGGGCCTTCAATTTGTCTACTCTCATCATATCTCTACGGCCACATTGATAGTATTTATGTTAATATTGGAACACAGCAGGGGGAGATGGCCTGAGTGGCTCTCATTTATATGGATTCTAGGTATTTCAATGCTCATTAGTGCACTAAAGATGCCTGGCCTTAGCCATGAGGGGGCAGGAACCCTAATAAAAGGGCCATGGTTTTTCCTTGGCCTCCAGCAATTACTTCACTGGATATCCGAGCCCCTATGGCTTGTGGTGGGGGGAGCTATTTGTTTTGGCATGCTTTGTTCCATTCCGCTTATCCCTGCTCCCAGCCCTAAATATGTGAAAGTGGCATTAGCCGTTTGCTTGGTGCTCTACATGGGACTTTGCTTAACTACTTATGCCTTCAGGGGGCCCGATTGGGAATGGGCCCTACCGTGGAAAAGCAGGTGAGAGGACCTGAAGGATTTAAGGAATTCCTGGTTGCTGGTATTGTAATAACTGCCGGGATCGCCTCTTTAATATGGTTTTTAAAGGCGCCACACAGGGATGTGGATAATCTGCCCGTGGTCATGGGCCACCGGGAAGGGTGTCTCGTATGTCATCTCCCCATGACCGGGTTTTCCAAGGCCCATGACCCTGCTGCCATCGGCTGCCACTCCTGCCATTTGGGAAACCCTTTTACCATGGAAAAGGGGCAAGCTCATGAAGGTATGGTCATCGTTCCTGGCAACCTGAAGACGATATCCAGCACATGTGGTAATGGAGACTGCCATCCCCAGATCTCTAGGAACATTCAAAACTCTCTCATGGCCACAGGCCGTGGAATGGTCAGTGTGAACCGCTATGTTTTTGGAGAAATAGACTCACCAAATGGAGAGGGGCATTTATCCAGGCTGGGGGAGACGCCCGCCCAAGACCATCTTCAAAAGCTTTGTGCCTCGTGCCACCTGGCCAAAACAAAACAAAGCCCTGATCCTGTAGGGGAGCGGTCCAGGGGAGGGGGGTGTACTGCCTGCCATATCAATTACTCCAAAGGGGCGAAAGCGGCCCTTGAGCGATACCGAGAAGGCGGAGAAATCCCCAAGGTCCATCCCGCCCTCATGATAAAAGTGACACAAGGCCACTGCTTTGGATGCCACAGCCGTTCGGGCAGGATTGCCACCAACTATGAAGGCTGGCATGAGACAATGCTGAAGCCTCATGAGATTAAAGGCCAACCTAATTATCGCCTCTTAGAAGACGGAAGGGTATTTGAGCGGATAAGTGCTGATATTCACTTTGACCGAGGCATGGAGTGCGTGGATTGCCACACATGGCGCGGGCTGATGGGAGATGGCAAAAAGTATTACCACGAGGAAGACCAGGTGGAAATAAGCTGTGAGGATTGCCATCGCCTCTCCCCTGCTCAAACCATCTCCCGCAGTGCCTTGACAGGGATAGATTTGAAGCTCTTGGCTCAAAGGCAAGCCCTTGACAGGCTGACTAGATTCGTGCTTTCAGGAAAAAGCTCCCGTCCTTTGATCAATGTCTCCCTGGATAGAAATGGTGCTATTGTGGTGGTAGGTAAAAATTCTGGCAAGACCTTTCTGCCCAAGAAGCCCCGGCCCGTGTGCAGCAGTGCCATCTATGGCCACGAGCGCTTGACATGCCAGAGCTGCCACACCCCTTGGGCCCCCAGTTGTATCCGCTGCCATACCTATTATGATGCGGCAAAAAGGGCTGAGGACCATATTACAGGAAAGGCTCTTAAAGGCAGATGGATTGAGGAGCGAGGCCATCTCCTTGCCCGACAGCCTGCCTTGGGCGTCCGTCTGGAGTGCGGAAGGGAGGTGGTGGAGACCTTCATCCCCGGCATGATATTGACCATCGATACGGGCCGTGGAAAACACAGAATATTTAGGAGACTCTATGCACCAACAGCAGCCCATACCACATCAGCCAAGGGCCTTGAATGCCAGGCCTGCCACCTTAATGGAGTTGCCCTGGGACTGGGGGAAGGGTTGTTTTCCATAAAGGAAGATGATGTTAAGCAAGTCACTGTCTCATTTCATCCCCTTTTCCAGAAGAGACCTGAAGACGGCATTGCGGAGGATGCGTGGGTAGGTTTTCTAAACGAAAAAGAGGGGATGGTATCCACCCGCACAGGGGCCCGGCCTTTTGATGCTATCGAGCAAAGGCGTGTGCTGCTAGTAGGAGTGTGTTTGACCTGTCATCCAGGGAATGAAAGAAACGCCAAGCGCATATACAAGAACTTCCCTCAAGCCCTTGGGAGGTTATCGCCCCGGTGTTTGGTGCCGGGAGGCTCCTTAGCAGTGAACAGAATAAAGGAAATGGAACAAGACCGTGATCCTTAAAATGGCGAAGGGAAGGATATGAACGGAACCGGGGCATTAGGGGTTTGTGGCCTCTGAAAAGCGCCACAAGATCTGGCCGGTCGCCGAAAGCAGGTCATACCACCTGCGGTGCACGGTGGCCAGGGCTTGGGCGAGCCGGCCCTCTGCGGCCACGAGATCCTTCTGCGCCTCGTTTAGCCGCACAAGGGACAGTTGCCCCGCCCGATAGCCCTTCTCCACCAGCTCACGCTGGCCTCTTACAAGACGGGCGTTTTCCTTGGCCAGGGCCAGTTGCCGCTGGGCTGACATGAGGGTGGCAACCGCTTGGTTCACCTCTGAGCGGATATTGATCTTTGCCTGTTCAAAGGTGCGCAGCGCCTCATTAAGGGCGGCCTTCGCCCTCTTCAATTCAGCGCGAAGGGCGCCCCCGGCGAACAGGGGATAGGACAGGGTGAGGGAGATGGTGTTACCGAAATCGTCCCTTTCCATGTCCGCGTCCCCGCTCCTGTGTCCCTCCAAATTGGCGGCCAGACGGACGGTGGGAAAGAACTTGGAACGGGCCACTTTCACTTGGGCCCGAGCCTGCTCAACGGCCTCCCGCAAGGCCTTCACATCTGGCCTTGTTTCGAGGGCCAGAGAGGCCGATGAATCGGGTGAAGGGGCCCGGAGTTGCTCCGGGGCAGGGTCGGAAAGCGGGGCCAGTTCCAGCCCTTCAGGGAGCCGACTGCCAGGTCTGCCCAACAGGGCTGCAAGGCCTATGCGGGCCACTTCAAGCTCTGCCTCTGCCCGCAGGCGGTTTGCCTTTGCGGTGTTTGCCCGGATGCGGAAGTTGAGCACGTCGCTGAGGGAGCCTGCTCCCGCCTTGTAACGGCTTTGGGCCTCTTTCAGGAGCCGTAGGTTGAATGCCTCGTCTGCCTCTGCAATTGTGCAGTTTTGTTTGGCCAACTGGGCCGAGAAGTAGGCAGCCGCCACCGCTGACAAAAGCAGTCTGCTTGCATCCCGTTTTCTGGATTCGCTCCGGGCAAGGCCCTTTCGGGCAGCCAGGTTGCGGAACCTCCGTGCGAAACCGTTGAAAAGGACCCATGTGGCATTGGCTCCTGCAGCGTAATAGTCTTGGGGATCTTCCAGCGTTGCAAAAGGGTTTAGGATACGGGCCGATTGCAGTTGCCTGTGGTATTCATTCGGCGAGAGGTCCACCCTGGAGGCTCTGCCCACTAGATCTATCTGGGGCCAGTAACTGGCCCGTGCCATGGCCGCCTGCTGGCGGGCCTGCTCCACCCGTGCCGCGGCTGCTGCCAGATTCGGACTCTGCTCCAGGGCTATGGCTGCTGCCGTATCAAGGTCGAGCATCCTTATTGTTTCCAACCGATCTGCCCCAAAGGCAGAAGCCCTGAAAAGAGAGAACACAGCGAGCGGCAAGGAACATAAGATATAGAACCAGACACGCAATACGGGCCTGTGAAGAATTTTTATGGCAGTAGCCTGCATGGAAGAACCTCCCCGAACCTTATCAGGTTTTGCTGTGAGGGGCGGGGGCAACAGTGCTCCCCTCAACAGGGTCTAACTCGTCCAGGCGCCTCGTGGAGGCTGGCTCCACCTGTGCGCGTGAAGGCCATGCCCCGTACACGGCTTGAAACACCAGGCGCCTCAGGTCGTTCAATATGGTCAGGAGGCTGGGAACCAGCACCAGAGTCAAAACAGTGGCGAACGTCACCCCGGCTGCCAGAGACAGGGCCATTGGAATCAGGAACCGGGCCTGGAAATCCGTCTCCATTATCAGGGGTGCGAGTCCTCCCACCGTGCTGACAGTGGTTAGGAATATGGCCCTGAACCTGCGGCTTCCGCCCTGAACCACGGCCTCCTTGAAGTCCATGCCCTCAGCAAGGTTTTCGTTTATGCGCTCGATGAGAATGATGGCATCGTTGACCACCACGCCCGCCAGGGAGACCATACCGAACACACTCATAAGAGAAAGGTTGTATCCCATGAGCAGGTGACCGAACACCGCGCCAATGATTCCGAAGGGCACGGTGAACATGATCACCAAGGGCTGCGCATAGGATCGGAACACGGTGGCTATGATTACAAATATTATCAGTAGGCCTATGGGAAACCCTATCTTGAGGCTGCCCAAGGACTCCCGCATCTTTTTCTGCTCACCCTGAACAGCCACCCTGATTCCCGGGAAGCGCTCCATGAGGTGCGGGAAATAATTAGCCTGAAGATCGGCCAGGATCTCTGCTGTGTTGGCCCTGCTGGTGTCCACCCCGGCACTGACCATGACCCTGCGCATCCCGTCCGTGCGGATTATGGTGGCGTAGCCGGGTGAAAACTCCAAGTCGGCCACTACATCCAGGGGCACCAGGTCACCTGCGGGCGTGCGTATGCGCATCTTTTTCAACTGGGCCAACGTGCTCCGCTCTGGCTTTGTATAAAGGGTCTTCACCTTCACCTCGTCGCGGCCCCTCTGGAGCCTGAGAGCCTCTAGGCCGTAAAAGGCCGCGTTGATCTGCCGGGCCAGATCCTGTACCGTCAATTGTAGGGTCCTGGCCTCTGGTTTGAGGCGGAGGCGGAGTTCGTTCTGGCCGGGAGAGAAGTCGGAACGGAT
>JAMOVZ010000161.1 GCA_027061865.1 Desulfobacterales bacterium | reverse complement strand
CCCCCTCCTTTCTATCCATTCCTGCACATCAAGCACCAGTTTTTCCAATTCAGCCCTTGGCCTTTTATCCTCAGATGGGTAGAGCCTTGAGACAGAGGGGAGGTTAAATCCTGCCTCTTCCTGTTCAATAAAGTGGAGGGCTGGTACAAACAGCCGGGGAAACAAGGCTGCTGCCTTCTTCAGCTTGGCCTCAGGAAGGTAGAGGTGGGGAAAGATGACCGCCTGTGGCTCGCTATTAGGGTTCCCCATTCTCCTTTCAGTCCTCTTGCAGTTCAGGGATGTTGGCATAGTAATCAAGGGCTTCAGGATTCCTGAGGGAATCTTTGTTGAGCACCGGCCTGTTGTGGATCATGTTCTTCACGGCAAGCTCCACCTTTTTCATGTTCAATGTGTAGGGGATATCCGGCACCGCGATTATCTTTGCTGGCACATGCCTTGGAGAAGCGTTTGTGCGGATCACATCCCGGATCTTTTTCTTTAGCTCTTCTGTGAGTTCATAGCCTGGGGCCATCTTCACGAATAGGACCACCCGCACATCGTTTTTCCACTCTTGCCCGACCACGATGCTGTCTTCTATTTCCTCCAATAGCTCCACTTGCCGGTATATCTCAGCGGTCCCTATCCTTACGCCTCCGGGATTGAGAGTGGCATCGGAACGACCATATATTATCACGCCTCCGCGCTCGTTAATCAGTATATAGTCCCCATGACGCCACACCCCTGGATATACATCAAAGTAGGCAGAGTGATACTTTTTCCCGTCAGGGTCGTTCCAAAAGTATATGGGCATGGAGGGGAAAGGGGCGGTGCACACCAGCTCGCCCTGCTTGTTTATCACAGGTTTCCCGTTTTCATCCCATGCCTCAACCTTCATGGCAAGTCCCCTGCATTGTAGTTCACCCGAGTAAACAGGCTTCATGGGACACCCAAGGGCAAAGCAGCCGTTAAGGTCTGTGCCTCCGGAAATGGAGGAGAGCTGGACGTCCTGCTTCACCTCCCTGTAAACATACTCAAACCCTTCTTCGGAAAGGGGAGATCCAGTGGAAAGGATGGTTTTTAGAGGTGTTAAATCGTAGTCCTTTCCCGGCTTCACCCCTGCGTTCATCAAGGCACTGATGTATCCGGCACTTGTCCCAAAGATTGTTATCTTCTCGTCCTGGGCCATTTTCCACAGGGCGCCTGGATCCGGATAGAATGGATTCCCGTCAAAAAGCACCAAGGTAGCTCCAAGGGCTAAGGAGCTTGTGAGCCAGTTCCACATCATCCATCCGCAAGTTGTAAAATAAAATATAGTGTCCTCACGCTTGAGGTCTGTGTGGAGCATGAGCTCCTTTATGTGATGGATCAGGATGCCTCCGGCACTCTGGACCATGCACTTGGGAAGCCCAGTGGTTCCGGATGAGTACATGATGTATAAAGGGTGCTCAAAGGGGAGCTGTTCAAACTCTATTTCCAGGCCTGATTCGGATGCCTTGAACTCGTCATACAAGACCGCCTTTGGAACTCCTGAGATATCGGGGGCTGGCTGGGTGTAGGGAACCACCACCACCCGCTCGGTATCAGGGAGGTCTTTCAGCACATTCGAGACGCGCTCAAGGGAGTTGAACTCACGCCCCTTGAATGAATAACCGTTTGCTGTAAAAAGGACCTTGGGCTTGATCTGT
>JAMOVZ010000160.1 GCA_027061865.1 Desulfobacterales bacterium | reverse complement strand
GAAGAGGAACAGGAAGAGAAACCCAAACAGATCGTCCCTGAACCGGAAAAAGCGGCTGAAAAGCCGGTTCCTAAACCTCCTGTAAAGCCCAAGCCAAAGAAGAGACGGAGGGTTGATGAGCCTGCCAGGATAATAAAAAGGCCTGAGGAAGGCCCCCTAAAAGACCTGCTTCAAAAGAAAGAGGCAGAGAAGGCCCCTCAAGAGGAGCCTTCTGCAAGGCCGGTTCCCAGTCTCAAACCCTTGGAGATTGCAAAAGAGGTGGCGAGAAAGGCTGAAAGGGAAAAGGCTCCAAAGAAAAAGGAGAAGAAAAAGAGAAAAGCAGAAGTGCAGGAACTCCCCCGGAAAGTGGCACGCTACCGGAAAAAGGAGATCTTTGAAAGGGCTGAGCTCTATGAGGGCAGGCCCATGAGGAAGAAGGAAAAGAAGGTTACAAAAAAGGGCAAAGCGGTTTCCAAGCCTGAAAAACCTGCCGAAGCTCCCGGGCCCAGGCTTGTTAAGAGGAAGATAAAGGTTGCAGAGTTTGTAACCGTTGCCGAGCTTGCAAAGGCAATGGGGGTGAAGGCCGCCGATGTTATTAAGAAGCTAATGGGCTTGGGGGTGGTTGCCAATATAAACCAGTCCATAGACTTTGAAACCGCTGCAGTAGTGGCGGACGACTTTGGTTATGAATTGGAGCTTGACACCTTTGAAGAGGAAAAGATCCTGGCCGAGGAAGAAGACAAACCTGAAGATCTGGTGCCCAGACCCCCGGTGGTCACCATCATGGGCCATGTGGACCATGGAAAGACTTCTCTGTTGGACTACATTCGCCAGTCCAATATTATCGAGCGGGAATCAGGAGGGATAACCCAGCACATTGGGGCTTACTATGTGAACACAGATGGTGGTGATATAGTTTTCTTGGATACTCCAGGTCACGAGGCCTTCACTGCCATGCGGGCGAGGGGGGCAAAGGTTACAGACTTGATCGTGCTGGTGGTGGCTGCCGACGATGGCGTGATGCCTCAAACCCGTGAGGCCATCAATCATGCAAGGGCTGCTGATATACCCATTGTGGTGGCCATCAATAAAATAGACAAACCCAATGCAAATCCGGAAAAGGTAAAGCGGGAGCTGGCAGAGCTTGACCTGGTGCCTGAAGAGTGGGGTGGAGAGACACTTTTTGCCCATGTCTCTGCCAAGACGGGCGAAGGAGTGGATGAGCTTCTCAGCCTGATTCTCCTCCAGGCGGAAATGATGGAGCTCAAAGGCAACCCAAAGAAGCCTGCCAGAGGAACGGTCATTGAGGCGCGCCTGGACAAAGCCCGAGGGCCTGTGGCTACTGTGCTGATAAAGAATGGGACGCTGAGGCAAGGTGACCACTTTATCTGCGGCCAGCACTACGGAAGGGTGCGTGCCATGGTGAACCACAAGGGCAAGAGAATGACGGCGGCAGGTCCTTCGACCCCGGTTGAGATCTATGGAATTTCAGGGGTCCCCATGGCAGGGGATGAATTTATTGTAGTCAAGGATGAAAAGCTTGCCAAGCGGATAATTCAGCACCGCCAAGAGAGGGCCAAAAAGGAGGAGGTTGCAAGGAAAGGTATTGTGAGTCTGGATGACCTCTTTGAACGGATCAAGGAAGGAGAGGTCAAAGAGCTCAACATCGTGCTCAAGACAGATGTACAGG
>JAMOVZ010000159.1 GCA_027061865.1 Desulfobacterales bacterium | reverse complement strand
AGTCGTGTGAGGCCTTAATGTCCTTGTCTGCGATGTCTCCAAGCCTATACATGGGGGGGCGTGTTAATAGGCCTGGGAAGAGGAGTATAGAGATAATAAGAGAAACGAGTAACAGGACACACCAATTGGCCCAGTTTGCAGGGGCCTTGTGGTTATTTTTTTTTGCCCCATTACTTATAAGTGGCTTTTCCTTTGCTTTTTTTACAGGGAGGTTTTTCTTTTTCTCTGTTACCACTGTTTATCTCGGCAGTCTTTGATTCTTTTGGAATCTTTGGATAACTACGAGCCTTTGGCCTCCAACTTCTCATAGGCCTCAATAATCGCTTGGACCAACGGATGCCTGATTACATCTTCCTTTGAGAAATAGACAAACTTGATGTCCTTAATCCCGCTCAAGATCTCCTTGGCTTCCACCAGGCCCGATTTCTTCCCTTCAGGGAGGTCTATTTGAGTGATGTCGCCAGTGATCACAGCACGTGAGCTAAAACCCAGCCGTGTAAGGAACATCTTCATCTGCTCGGAAGTGGCATTTTGGGCCTCATCCAATATAACAAATGAATCATTAAGGGTTCTCCCCCTCATAAAGGCCAGCGGGGCCACTTCAATTACACCCTGTTGAAGCAGCCTGGAGGCATTATCATAATCCATCATGTCATGAAGGGCGTCATATAGGGGCCTGAGATATGGATTTACCTTTTCGTATAAATCGCCGGGCAAAAATCCCAAGTGTTCGCCAGCTTCGACCGCTGGCCTTGCAAGGACTACCCTGTTGACTTCTTTACGCATAAGGGATGCCACGGCCATGGCCATGGCCAGATATGTTTTTCCAGTGCCAGCAGGCCCTATTCCAAAAACAATGTCAAATTTTCTTATGCTGTCAATATATTCCTTCTGATTTATTGTCTTCGGAGTGATAATTTTTTTCTTGGAGGAAATGAAGACTTGGTCCTTGAAGATGCTTTTAAGATCTGCAGATTTATTCCTGCTAAGCACCCTGATGGCATAGTCCACATCATTGGGGAATAGTGGATAGTTGGATTTGAGGAGCTCGTAGAGTTGCCTCAGAACCGTTTCACCGAGATCTATATCCCAATGAGAGCCCTCCAAGGTGACTACATTGCCCCTTACGTACAAGGAAAGGCCCAACTGCTTTTCTATTACACGCAGGTGGGCATTCCGCTCACCGCAAAGAACCCTCATCAGGTCGTGATCAGGAAAAGAGAGGCTTCTGCGAATTGAAGCCTCTGAGGCTGCAGCGTTTTCCAATAACCCCTTCCTCGTTTTCCGTTTTGTTCGTTCGCCCCTAGAGGCCTATTACTTGAACGAGTATCCTCCTGTGGCGGGGGCGGTTGTCAAAATCCAACAACACGATCTGTTGCCATGTGCCCAATGCCATTTTACCTTCAATAATAGGAATATGCAAGGATGGCCCCAACAGGGCGGCCCTCACATGGGAATATCCATTGCCGTCTCCCCAGCGTTTGTCATGTTCGTATGGGATATCCCTGGGGGCGAGCCTTTCAACCGCCTTCCTGAGATCATTGATAACGCCGCTTTCAAACTCAATGGTGGTAAGGGCCGCGGTTGATCCGGGGATGAAGAGCATTGCGGCTCCCTGCCGAACCCCGGATTCCTTCACCTTGGATTCCGCATGCGGGGTAATTTCTATTATGTCTGTTTTTTTAGTAGTGAGTATAGTTATTACAGAATTATTGATATTCATATTAGCAAGCAAATGTTAAGTTAAATTAAGACATTAATTGATAATTATCATACTAATCTTTCTTAAGCAAGAAATATAATTCTAGACAACAACAGAAATTTGTAAATAAATATGTTTTTAAGGGTTGACACAAGCCAAGAAAATTAAATATAAAACCCAAAATGTGTCGAGCAGGAAGCCCGCGCCCACTTAAAAAATAGAGATTCCTCAATAACTTTATAGTAATTTTAGCCACGAAGGCTTTCGGGTCTGAAGACTTGAGCTTTCGTGGTTTTTTATTTTCAGGCCCCCAGAGGGGCGCTAGCGGGGAAAGTTAATGCATATTTCAGAAGGAGTATTGGCTGCTCCAGTGCTGGTGGCAGGTGGTGCCGTTGCCCTTGCCGGCACCTCATTGGGCCTTAAAAGGATTGAATTCGATACCATTCCACAGGTGGCTGTGCTATCGGCCTCCTTTTTTGTGGCTTCCCTCATACATGTGCCTTTGGGCCCTTCCAGCGTCCACCTTCTACTTAATGGCCTGGTGGGATTGCTGCTTGGATGGGCGGCATTTCCAGCCATACTGGTAGCGCTGCTTTTGCAAGCTGTTTTGTTCCAGTTTGGGGGGTTGACCTCCCTTGGCGTAAACACCTGTGTAATGGCTATACCAGCGGTTGCCGCCTATGCCATATTTGCTTCACCAGCCAGGAGCAAGACGCCATGGATTTCTTTCCTCGCAAGTTTTCTTTGCGGGGCCTCGGCCGTGTTTTTAGGCGCCATACTAGTTGCCTTGGCATTGGTAAGTACGGGGGAGGAATTCCTCTCCGCTGCAAAGCTTATCGTGCTGGCTCATTTGCCTGTCATGGCCATAGAAGGAATGGTCACCGCGATTTGTATCAGGTTCTTAAAGAAGGTAAAGCCAGAGATACTGGGGGCAGTTCCATGAAAAACATCAAGAAAATCGCTGCAGCAGCCTTTCTTGGTATGGTGGCCTTTGTGGTATTTCCAGGCCGGGCCACAGCCCACCGGGTCTATATCTATGCCTGGGTAGAAGGTAACAAGGTCCATACGGAAAGCTATTTCAGCTCTGGTGCCAAGGTCAGGCACGGTCGAATAGTGGTCTTCGGGCAGAAAGGTGAAAAGCTAATTGAGGGTGTGACAGATAAAGAGGGCCGCTTTTCATTCCCCTTACCAAAACAGGACCGTATTCGAATAGTGTTGGACGCCGCCATGGGACACAGGGCTGAGTATGTGTTGACCATGTCAGGATATAGGGGAGGCAGGAAATCTCCAGCTAAAAAGGCTAAGGAGGCGGAAACAGAGCCTTTCATAAAGACATCAGAAGATGAAATAAGGGCGGTTGTGGAAACCGTAATTGAGGAAAAACTGAGGCCCATAACAAGGGCCATTTCAAGGCTTGAGAGGGCAAAAGGGCCTACGGTCACTGAGATTGTGGGTGGCATAGGCTACATAGTGGGCCTGATGGGTATTGCCCTCTATTTTAAGAGCAAGAAGCAAGGCCAAAACTCAAAATAACGCTCGGATAGCAAAAGCAGCACAGGCCAGGCCACGAAGGCCCTTCTTCCCTGTAGGGGAGGAGGCTCTGATGTGGCCTTTTTTTTTGGAAAAGTTAAAGCAATAAGTAAAGGAGGGTGATTGTGATGAAGTACGGCAAAGGAATAATTCCATGCATGGCGGTAACAGCCTTCCTGTTTTTTTCTTCCTTTGGCTGGGCCCAGGGTCCAAGCAGGGAGGCCCGGATTCTTGAAGAGCTAAAGGTGATGAAGGAGAGGATAAATATCGGGGGTAGGATAGAGGTGGATGCCAGTTGGAGCAAGGCCGATTATGATGATCCTGGGAGGAGGGATGAGGATTCAAGCGACATTACGCTAGCCACGGTGGAATTGGGAGTGGATGTGGATGTGAGCCCCCATGTGGGAGGGCATGTATTGTTTCTTTACGAAGAAGATGGGGGCAGTGGAGTGGAAGTGGATGAGGGGTTTATCATATTGGATGGGAAGGACAGGGTCCCTTTTTATCTGAATGCGGGGAAGATGTATGTGCCGTTTGGATGGTATGAGAGTCATTTTATAAGTGATCCATTGACCCTTGAGTTGGGAGAGACGAGTGAGAGTGGAGTGAGGGTTGGCTATGCTGGTGATGGGTTGGATGTATCGGCAGTGGTGTTCAATGGCGATGTGGAGGAGTGGGGGGATGAGGATGATCATGTGGATGGTTGGGCCTTTAGTGTGAGTTATGAAGCCCCTGAGGGGTTTTTGGGTGATATTGGGTTTAACGCTGGTATTTCTTACATAAACAACATAGGGGACAGCGATGGCCTGGGGGATCAGATCAGTGGCCCGGTAGAGGACTATGTGGGTGGAGTTGGAATGTTTTTGAGCCTGACTTTGGAGGATAGGTTTTTTGTTGAGACCGAGTATGTGGGGGCATTGGATGAGTTTGGAGCCGGGGAGTTAGGTTTTGATGAAGGGAGGGCTTACAGGCCTGAGGCGTGGAATTTTGAAGTCGCCTGGCAGGTGTTGGAGCCGTTGAAGGTAGGGCTTAGGTATGGTGGCAGTGATGATGGAGGGAATTTTTTGGCAGAGAGCCAGTGGGGCGCTGTAGGGCGCTGGGAGTTTTTACCTGGTGCCACAGTGGCCTTGGAGTACCTTCACAGTGAGTTTGAAAACCATGACGAGGCAGATACCATCACAGGCCAGTTGGCCGTAGAGTTCTAATAAAATGAGATGCTTTTTCCCGGAGGAATAAGAAAGGAGGTTAGCAATGGCAAAAAGATTGGCTGTAATAATAAGTTCCGGGCTGTGTATGCTTTTGTTGGCGGTTAATTCGTATGCACATTTCGGAATGGTCATCCCATCAGATACCATGGTGATGGCCAATGAGAACCGGATCGTGAAGGTGATTTTTTCCTTTTCCCACCCCTTTGAGAGGGAAGGGATGGATCTGGATAAACCCCAGGAGTGCGGTGTGATGTTCAAAGGAAGGAAGTGGAGCTTATTGGGCCAGCTCAGCCAGACAAAAGTGATGGGCCACAAGGCCTGGGCGGTGCAATATCTAGTCGGAAGGCCTGGAGTATATCACTTTTACATGGTTCCTAAACCTTACTGGGAGCCAGCTGAGGATAAATTTATAATTCATTATACGAAGGCCGTGGTTGCGGGATTCGGGAGCGAAGATGGTTGGGATGAGCCAATAGGCTTGCGCACTGAGATAGTGCCACTGTCGCGCCCTTTTGGCATTTATGGGGGAAACGTATTTCAAGGTATTGTGATGTTCGAAGGCAAACCCGTGCCTTTTGCAGAGGTAGAGGTGGAATACTACAATTGTGACGGGAAAGCCATAGCCCCTACTGATTATATGGTTACTCAGGTGATAAAGGCCGACAAAAATGGTGTGTTTACCTATTCTGCTCCAGCCCCTGGCTGGTGGGGCTTTGCAGCCCTTACTACGGCCCCCGAAAAGCGAAAGCATAAGGGCCAAGACAAGGAAATAGAGCTTGGAGCGGTAATTTGGGTCTTGTTTTCTCCCTGGACTGCTAAGTAGCCTGATTTGCAGTTCTATTTTTTTGCTCCCCAGAAATAGTGGACTGGAAGTCTGGAAATGAATATTATGCTTTGGACGGTGTTGAAACAAAGAAAGGGGGAGAGGCTTGGATGAGGAACTCTAGCGAGCCCGTTGTGGCGAGCCCCTATTTTTTGGGAATAGTGGGGATATTTTTGGCCTGCCTGATTGCTGCCAATATCATGGCGGTAAAGCTCATTTCCATTTGTGGGCTGATTCTCCCTGCAGCAATTGTGATCTTCCCCATGAGTTATATCGTGGCTGATATCCTAACAGAGGTTTATGGTTACAAGCAGGCCAGGAGGGTTATCTGGCTGGGCTTTTTCTGTAATCTCGTGGTGGTGTCTGCTTTTTGGATCGGCCAGCTCATTGCTCCGGCGCCATTCTGGGACGGACAGAAGGCATATGTCAGGATCTTGGGATACACGCCGAGGCTTTTGGCTGCCTCCTTTGTTGCATATTTGGCAGGGGAATTCCTGAACGCTTATGTCCTGGCCAAAATGAAGGTTGCAACGAAGGGCAAGTGGCTGTGGGCCAGGACAATTGGCTCCACTTTAGTGGGGGAGGGGATTGATTCATTGGTCTTCATATCCCTCGCCTTTGTTGGGACCATGCCTGGTTCAACGCTGGCTGGAGCAATCGTCACCCAATGGCTCGTAAAGTGTGGATACGAGGTTGTGGCTACGCCGCTAACATATCTTGTGGTTGGTTTTCTGAAACGCAAAGAGGGCCTGGACACCTATGACTATAATATCAATTTTAGTCCGGTCCCGTTTGGCAGATAGTAGGGTTTGGGGTGGCCGGCCGGACTTAAATGCAGGGTGGCCACCCCGTCTTTTTAAATAAAAAGTGTGATATTACATCCTGAGGCCCATTCTAGAAAGGTGGCCGCTCCTCCTACCTCGATCTCGTCAATCAAGTCTTCTCTCTTGATACCCATAACATCCATGGTCATTTGACAGGCTATGAGCTTGACCCCGCTTTCAATGCAAGCATCCAGAAGTTCCTGGATTGAAGGCACGTTTTGGTCTCTCATCCACTTGTTCATCATCATGGTGGCCATGGCTGTCATGCCAGGGAGAATCCCCAGAATATTTGGCATGGGCACCGGCATGGAAGGATTGGCAACAGGAGGGACCTTAAGGTTTTTGTTCTTTTTCTTGTGCAGGATGTCCAGGCCGTAGAAAGTAAAGAAGATCGCAGATTCGATGTCCATGGCAGCGGCGGCACTGGCAAGTATCAAGGGGGGATAAGCCATGTCAAGGCTCCCCTTGGAGGCAATAAAGGCGGCCCGGTTATAATCCCCCTTTTTTTGAAGGGCTTCAGCGATCCTTGTATCCAACTCTTTCGAAAGTATCTCTTTAACCTTATCTTCAATCTGCCTTTCAATCTCTTTATCCATTTCCAAACCTCCTAGAAAATATACTGATAGTTCACAATATTAACGGAAAGTTTAACAATGTAAATTCATGGCTGTAATTGATACAAACCAACGGCTTTGCTTCAAACCATTTATTTCCATTCAGATTAACAGCTGGGGTGGCTCCTAGACCATATTCTTTTTTGGTCCAGTGAAGCGTTTAAGGCATCAACCGAGCTCAGAGCGCACAGATTCCATTGCCAATTTCAGGACTTCCAGTCGCGAGAGTATGCTCCTCCGCTCTTTTTGGTCAACCCGAAGCAATATCTGTTTATGCACTTCTTGATGAAACTCTTCTATCTCTTTGACCTTTTCAATGCCTTTTTTGGTCAAACTTATAAGCTTGACCCTTGCGTCTCGAGGGTCCTCCATCCGGTCAACGAGGCCCTTCCTCAATAGCCCGTCGATGAGCTTGGTGATCCTGCTTTTGGCCACATCAAGTTTTTGGGCTATGCTTTTTACCGTTAGATATCTTTCCCCTTTGAAGAGCATTAAACACCTAAGCTCGGCATAGGGGAGACCAAACCTCTGGGCCTCGTAAAACCTCCTGTCCTCACAGCAATGGAGAATTTCATTTAGAAGATTCTGGAGCCTTCCTGCTTGAATCTCTAAAAGATCATTATTTTCTGGGCCGGAAATGTAATTCATGATGTTAATTGTTAATGCTATTTCATGTGCCCTGTCAAGCGGTTTTTTACTTTGACTGAGATTTTACAAAGTAGAGTAGCAAACCCCCTGCTAAAAACAGCAAAAGGACCGAACCAATACTGCTGCGGGTGGCAATTTCTGAAGCATTCTGAATTCGGTCTGAAGTGGGCGAGGCAGACATCAGGGCCTTGCGAACTGAGATTGCAACCAGCCCCGTATGGAACTCTTACTCCGCTTCATCCCTTTTCCGTAAGCCTCAAAACACTGGAAAATCAAAAACAGATTTATTAAGAATTTGCCATGACTCTATGAGGGAGGAGAGAAGTGAGATGGCTGAAATCATTATAAGGCAATTGCTGATTGGCCCCTATGAGGTCTTTACCTATGTTGTGGCCTGCCAAAGAACCAAAGAGGGTGTGATCATAGATCCTGCAGGAGAAGAGGAAAGGATTATGGACTTGATCCAGGGTGAAGGAATCAGAATCAAATATATCCTTAACACTCATGGCCACCACGACCATATCCGAGGAAACCAAAAGCTGAGCAAGGCCCTTGGTGCACCGGTGTGTCTGCATGAAGAAGAGGCAAGGTTTTTTTCAGAGGAAAACCTGTTGCGGTTCTCTAAGTTGGAAGAATTTGAGAGGCCTGTCTCTGCAAGTATGTTACTTAAAGATGGTGATAGAATACCTGTGGGAGACCTGGACATCGAGGTTATTCATACGCCTGGGCACACGCCTGGGGCGGTTTGTTATCTGGTGGAGGGGAATCTATTTACTGGGGACACCCTCTTTGTGGGATCTGCCGGCAGGACAGATCTGGCGGGAGGCTCTCTGGACCGCCTGATCGAGTCCTTGGAAAAAAGGATCATCACCCTTCCAGATGACACAATAATATGGCCCGGGCATCACTATGGGGATACCCCATATTCCACCATAAAAAGAGAAAAGGAGGAAAACGTTTATATAACCGATTTCATTTTGGAGGATTAGGCCTTCTCCCTCCTCCCTAGGGGGAAAGCTCCCGCAGGTTTGGGTGCATGCTAAGGACCTTAATGAACTGCTCCGTTCTCTTCTCCAGCTTTTCTTTTAGTAGTGCCATAGCGCCTTTTGCGATCTGGAACCCAAGCTCAGGGTCTCTCTGCATTTGTTCCAGCAACCTCTCCTTAGGAAATTGAATAACCTCACAGGGCTCTGTACATACTGCATCGGACGTGTAACGACCATCTTCAAACAGGGCAGGCCAGCCAAAGACTTCCCCGGCTTCTGCCGCATCTAGGGAAACTGAGATGTCTTGGCTCAACTCGATTTCTAGAAGCACTTTCCCTTTTAATAGGGCATAAAAGTACTCGGCTTTCTGGCCCTGCTTGAATAAGATGGTCTTCTCACTGAATATGGTCACTTGGCAGAGAGGAGCAAGCTTTTCAAGGATCCCCGATTCGAGTTGCCTAAAAAAACGGATCTTTTTTAGATCTTCGATTGGTACCATATGATCACCTATCTTTTGCTGATATGTGTTTTTCTCACTTAAGCGGCAAACTTTTCAGCCTTGGCGCAGAAAGAAAAGTAAAATAATTAGCACAGTGGCAAAACCTATTCCAAGGCCCACAGGGAGCCCGCCCTTCATAATCGCGTTATAGAGGTTGCGTTTTTTCATTTCTAACCTTGGCCCTTTTTGACCTCTCAAAGCCCAAAAGCTGACCATTGGAATCAAGACCACTCTGGCCACCCCGTCTGCAGTGAATCGGGCTATGCCGCGGACGATTTTTCCAACGATCACCCTTTCAGAAAGCTCGTTGACACCATTGAGCACCTTGCCGGAAAAGGTAAGTAAAAGCCTGCCGCCCTTTCTGTAAAACCAGTCAAAGTCTAGATTGATAGCCCTGATCTCGGCCGGGTATATGCCGGATAAAATCAGGAGGGTGAAAGCCAGCGAGGAATAGAATAGCAATTGGGTTTGAGCGAGTACATGGTACGGGGTGTAAGGCACATAGTTAGCCTCGTAAGGCAGTATGCTATAGAGAGGGGCAGGGTATGAACCAATAAAGATACAAAGGGCGGAGGCGATGCCCATTGCCAATAACATGTTCAAAGGGGCTTCCTTTGTCCTGATGCCTGAATCGTGGGAAAAAAAGGCAAAAAACGGTATCTTTATCCCAGCGTGATGAAACACACCGGCAGAGGCAAAAAGGAGCATAAACCATACTAGCCGCATATCTCCCCGCGCCGCAGCCTCCATCACCATTGACTTGCTCACAAAGCCACTAAACAGGGGAAAGGCCGAAATGGATGCCGCCCCCACCATGCAGAATATGCATGTCAGCGGCATGGTCTTGTAAAGGCCTCCCAGATCCGTTGCATTCACTTTCCCTGTTCTATACATCACCGCTCCTATTGACATGAAAAGCAATGCTTTGAAGAGGATGTCATTAAAGGCGTGAGAGACGGCTCCATTAATTGCTAATTGCGTTCCTATTCCAATGCCGCAGACCATGAATCCCACTTGGTTGATCAGACTGTAGGAGAGGACCCTGCGCAGATCGTTTTCAATCACTGCATAGAAGATAGGGAATGCCGTCATGGCAGCACCTATCCAGATCAAGGAACTCTCTCCAGGGAAGGTCCGTGCAAGGGCATAGACTGCGGTTTTGGTGGTGAATGCGCTGAGAAAAATGGTCCCGGTGATCGTGGCCTCTGGGTAGGAGTCAGTAAGCCAAGGATGCAATATGGGCCATGCACAGTTGACTCCGATCCCGATGAAGATCAGAAAGGTAGCAGTGTTATGGAGGCCTAAATATCCTAAGTTCATAGAGCCGCTTTCAGAGATATGCATAAGGATTCCTGCCAGGAGACAGAGGCCGCCTGCTGCATGTACCAAAAGGTATCTATAGCCGGCTGCCAAGGCTGAAGGCGTCTCTCGGCTCCAGATGAGAAAGATGGAACTCACTGTAAGCATCTCCCAAAAGAGAAAAAATGAGAGGAGATCACCTGAAAAGACAGCTCCTATTGCACAACCTCCATAGACCAACGCGGCCATGTGCTCCAAGGGATTATCCACGTGAATGGCGTAAAGAAAAGCGATGAATGAAATGATGTGGAAGATATACCCGAATACAAGGCTTAACCTGTCAACCCTTGCCAAAACGACCTGGTAGCCAAGGAAATCAAAGACAAAGCTCTGACCTTCAGGAAGGGAAATAAGGTTGAGGAAGCTGGCTACCGGCAATAAAAGCAAAAATGCCTTTTGCCATCTCCCCTTTAACAAGGGGAGAAGAAAAGCTCCCACAACCATAATGAATGCTGGAGGCAATTGTTTAGGAATCATAGTAATTCTCTTCCCTTTTTACCAAGGGCCTCAGAATATATTTAGCGGCAAGTACCAATGCGACACAGGCCACAAATCCGAAAACTGCATAGAACCCTGGCCATTCCTCCCAAGGGAATGTGGCATGCTTATGAATGAAAAATTCTATAATTAATAAGACAACCAACGAGGCATAATAGAAACGGAACAATCTTTTTACATTCTCAGGCTTATCAAAAAGGTATTGTTTCTCTTCAGTTCGCTCCTCTTTCATGGCCTTCTCCTTAATTCCGCGCCTTCAGCTAATTTACCAAGGGACTCAAAGGGTATTAAACAAAATCAGACCTAGGTATGCGGAAGCTATAGTTATGAGTACGTAAAAGATTTTTCGGTATCCTGGAACCTCCTCGTGGGCGAGCTCCATAATTTCGTCGCGTTTTTCTGTCATTTTATCCTGGCTCTTTGCTGTGAATTAAGCTCTTAAGTCCTTCATCTTGATTTGAAAAATCAGCTCGACTACTGCGTAGTGAAACCTGCATATCACCGGCCCATTAGTTGGCCTATTATAATATCTATTAGCCGTCCAAATGGCTGCGGGTAAAAAAGCATGATAATAGAGAGCAAGGAAGTAATGCATAGAGGCACTACACAAAACAGTGGCGCCTCTTTTACATCTTCACTTGGGCTGACACCT